>JBAZUT010000002.1 GCA_041661265.1 Candidatus Paceibacterota bacterium
TGTGTCACTTTCTATATTTATCATATGCAATCATTATACAACATGCCTATCGCAAGTGGTACGGGCGGCAATTCATCCCTGTGGGTCTTTAAGGACACCACAGGGAGTTCTTGCCGGAAGTCTTAAAGTAACGAATGCCTTACTTCAGAATGGCATTATCTATATTTACGACCGACAACACGGAGCCTTCTTGCTTAAGTTTAATTATTGCACCGTTACCAATCTTTTTAAATTCACCCAACGCGAGTATTTCTCGAAAAATACAACGAATCGGACCACCATGTGTAACAATTGCGATATTTTCAAATGATTGATGAGTAATATCAAGAAAACACTTGACTACACGCTCTTTAAAGTTTTTGTATGTTTCAGAGCCTTCAACGACATAGTCTCGGTTTACAAGAATCTCGCCAAGTTTTCTATATTCTTCTTCTGGCTGATTTTTACCAAGCTCCAAATATGCACCATAAATATCCTGCTCGGCAAGATCGTCCATTATGGAAGTTTTACAACCAAGAGCGTCACTGATAATTTTTGATGTTTCACGCGCACGAATTTTTAAACTCGTAAAAATAACCTCAACATTGCTCCCATTTAATTTTTTAGCAATAGTCTTGGCGTCTTGGAGTCCGTTTTCTGTCAGATGATCGTCATAGTCGCCATCGTATTTGTTTCTTGTATCTGAAATACTTTCTCCGTGTCTAATAAGATAAATATTCATATTTGAAAAACAAAAATTTGTTAAAATAATGAACTACCTCGGGGCAAGCCCACGAGGTATCCAAAGGAAGAATCCATACTTTGAGAAACCGATGGTTTCCCAAGCCCTTCCTTGCGAGGAAACCTCAAGGCAAGCCTAGAGGAATAATCGATTTAAAAAACAGGGTAAACTTGTTTTTCAAATTTGCAGCCCCAAGGGGAATCGAACCCCTATTTGGTGGATGAGAACCACCTGTCCTAACCATTAGACGATAGGGCCATGGTCATAAAACGTAAAACATATAACTTGAAACAACTGCGATTTAACGCCGGCACGAAGTTTCAGCCTTCGTGTTTTTCGATACTGCATTATACTATCAGAAAAGCGGTGTTTTGTAAAGAATCTGCGTCATTTGTGTCATTTGGTCATTGACAGCCCATGCGCAATTGTATATGTTAATCTTATGCATTCGAGCGTACCAATCGCTCACTTGCGAGGTGTTACATATGAAGAAAAAAATTGAAACAGAAATAAGCTTCGCGGAAATGATCGAAGCACTGAAAGAAACAAAAGGAGAAGTTGAAAGCCCGGTGAGCATCTTTGACAGCAACACGCTTTTCTCGGCCGAACGCTATGACCGGATCACAAGGATGCTTGGCTCGATATCGTCGCTGAGAAGGAATGAAACGATCGACCTGTCAGCCGAAAACCACAACAGGCCCAGGATCATATCATCCCTATCCGTCGAGAATCTCTGGTTTTCCATCCCGATTTCGGTGGGATCTGAGACCGAAATGCAGAAGGCATTCTTCGAGAACGTAGCTTTTAAAGCGTGGAACGGCATGGAAACATTCATTGTGAAGACGAAATCACACGGATCATTCGATAGATTGCCCATGCTGCGCTTTCCGATCGGCAGAGATGAGATCGAGATCGGCATAATGAAAGATTCGGACGGCCACAGTCTTTGCGTTTCAAGAGGAATGAATCTTCCCTCAAAAGACGCGGATCCGTTTATATCGCTTCGGGATATGCGCAATTTTATTTGCATGCTCGAAAAAGTTTTTTTCACGGAAGGCTCGATCCAAACGGACAGCACCAGGGAAGATCCCGAGAAACGGCTGATCAGGATCAGTAGAATAGATGCAAAAATAACATATTGCCTCGACAATGTCCAAAAAACAAAGATTTGCCAAATAGACATGAAAAAAGGAGCAACACTGCTTTCTTTCCAATAACAACAAGATGCCCGGCGAGCATCTTTTTTTCATTGTCACGAACATCGTAAACGTCAGTATTTATGAATATATATGCGCCGTAATAATTCCGCCTATTTTACCAGCAGTTCGTCGGCCAATTCGGGTTTCTCCATGAGGCCTCTTACGATCTCTTCCATATGCATCGATCTCGACCCCTTGACCAGGATCACGTCGTGCTCCCGGGCCATTCCCCGCAGGTTCAATATCAGATCCTCGATCTTATCAAAGTGAGCCATCTTGCCTTTATTCATTCCGGATGTTCTTGCATTCTCCCCGATCATCTTGCTTAAGGATCCGAAAGTAAAAAGAACATCTGAGGTTTTTGAAACTTTCTTGCCGACCTCGGCGTGCCCTTCTTTGGAATATTCCCCAAGTTCAAGCATATCTCCCAGAACCGCGATCCTCCTTGAGGCGTCAAGCTTTCCCAGAGATTCCAAAGTAACCAGCATCGAACTTGGATTGGCATTGAACGTATCATCAATTATCAATGACTTATTGATCCCTTTGATCAATTTCATCCTTCCCGCAAGAGGCTGATATTTCGACAATATTTCCGATATCTCAAGCAGATTGAAACCGAAAAACGAACCCACGGCACATGATGCCAGAACGGCATAGATCTGAGCTCTTCCAAAAGCATAAGGAAGCCTGAACGGCACCGTAGTCCCGTTTTGTGAGATCTTGAATCCCATGCCGATGGACCCGTCTTCAATGCGCCACTTTCTGTCTCCGAGAAAGATCTCTTCGGCAATGAATTTCGACTTCGGATCGAATCCGTATGTTATCACGTCGGATTTCGCGCCGCTCGCCAGCTCTTTCGCATAATCATCGTCATAATTCACAATCGCAAGATCTTTTTTGCCCAACGTCCTGATGAGGAGAGATTTTTCTCTGGCGATGTGGCGGGCATCCTTGAAATATTCAAGATGAGACGGATACTCTCCCACGCCGGTGAATATTCCGATATTCGGCTTGACCACTTTCAGCAATCGCTTCATGTCGCCGGGCCTGTTCACGTCCATTTCCAAGATCAGGATCTCGGGATATTTTTCATGTCCCGATAATATTTTAACGGCTTTCATGAATATTTTCGCCCATTTCAGAACAGATCTCCCGCCGCTTTTCTCGCCAATGACCGAAAGCGGAATGGATATGTCGCTGTGATATTCGCTTTTATTGCATGCTACCGCGTACCGCGTCTTGAGCACTTCATAGATCGCTTTCCTGGCGCTCGATTTTCCGACGCTTCCGGTGATGCCGATTATTGCGGGCTTGTGCTTGGCAACTATTTTCTTTGCGAGCAGATTCAAAATTTTTACTGCGATAAATCTCATTCTTTTGTATTATTTAGTCCAATTTTTCAGTCGGCGATATATTATAATAATTGATCAATTCCTCGGCCAATTCTTTGAAAACCGGAACAGCTGTGCTTTCGGCAAAATTCGCCTTAGGCTTATCCAGTTTGACCAAAATGGAAAACTTGGGGTTCGGGACAGGGCCAAAACCGACAAAAGTGTGAATCGTCTCAACTTCCTCATATCCCTTTCCTTCTTTTTTCGGGATCTGCGCCGTTCCGGTCTTGCCTGCGATCTTATATCCCTTGACCTTAGCTCCCTTTGCATGTCCGTTTTCCACAACACTAACCATCATCGCCGAAATGATGTTCGCCGTTTTCGCCGACACCGTTTTTCTGACATATTTCGGCTCTATTTTTTCCGTTTTTCCGTCCGGATGAATGACCTCGCTCACAATATTCGGCCGCATCAGCTTCCCATCATTTGCAAGTGATGATATCGCCATAAGAATGGAAAGCGGAGTGACCGAGATCCCCTGGCCGAATGATGCCGTGGCATAATTTACGTCATTCTTCACCTTCAGATTTTCAAGGTTACCCCTTGCTTCTCCGTTAAGTTCGATGCCCGTAAGGCCATCAAGTTCAAAATTCTTCAGATATCTGTAGAAATCGTCTTTTCCAACCTGCTGTTCAACGAATATTGTTCCCGTATTGAGCGAATTCTCCAGAACGCCGATCATGCTTTGCGTTCCATGAGCTTTCCCGTCGGAATTTTTGATGGTCCATCCGTCGACAAGAACCGCGCCTGAGTCCACATATGTCGTATTCTGCGTGATCTTCCCGCTTTCAATCCCTATTGCCATGGTAATTGTTTTTTCTATGGATCCCGGTTCGTACACATTGTGAATATTCGAATTCAGAAATATTTCAAGATTTTTTTCTTTATAATATTCATTCGGATCAAACGACGGATATTGGGCCATCGCGATAACATCTCCCGTTTTCGGATCGATTATGATCACATTCCCGCTCTCGGCCTCCCACCTTTCAACAGCCTCTTTGAGTTTCTTCTCGGCGACATATTGGATGGTCTGATCGATCGTCAGCACAATGTCGTCTCCATCGCGGGGAAGAGTTCCGCTTTTTGAGCCGATAGAGATCCAGCTTCCGGATACATCCTTTTCGATCTCCAAAAAACCCATAGATCCTTCCAGAGAGGCGTTGAAATATCCTTCAATACCGTATTGCCCGACTTTTTTGTCGTCTTTATATCCCATAAAACCGACCACATTTGCAGCAAGATCTTTGCTGGGATAGTATCTCACGATCTCCGGAGTTATTTCTATCCCCTTTATCTTCTCTTTTCTTATCCTTTCAACATCCGCATCGTCAACCTTATGCGCAATAACTTCATAAGGATCGTTCGGCTTGTTCAAAAGACCATAAACCTTGCCCTCTTCCAGCTTCAGGATCTCGGATATCTTCTTGGCCGCCTCGCTCTTGTTCTGAACGGTCCTCGGAACGGCATACACCAGATTCATTTCCCTGTTCACCGCTATCGGATATGTTTTCTTGGATGACACATCCCTTATGAATATTTCGCCCCTCTTCGGAAAGGTTTTTTCGAGAAATTCATGCTGATCCTGCGCCATAGCTTTATAGAAATCGTATTTGAATATCTGTATCTGAACAAGCCTTCCGAAAATAATAACAGCCATTATGCAATACAGTGCAAGGACGAAATTCACCCTTCCTGAAAAATCACTCCGTCCGCCATATTTTATATTAACCTTATTCATCATCATTGATTTTGCAGCTAAATTTGAATTTTCGTTTTCATAGCATTCATAAATTGGACTATGCTCGCTTCGTATAAACATAAAATTGCATTCCGAAAAGGCAATGCAAAATATATGGATCTATGTGTTTTCCTATCTTTCCATCGCGACAGAAGATCCTGTGACAATGTAATTCACGTCTTTCGCCTCTATTTTGCTGAACTTGCTGCTTGCCTCTTCAAAATTTTCAATTGAACCCAGTTCCGCCAGCCGAACCTGCAACTTTTGATTTTCACGCTTCAGCTCATTCAATTTTTTTTCATATTTTCCCATATCATAGCCTTTCGTCGCAACCGAGGTCATCTGCATCATATAGAAAATTCCCATAAGACACACAAATACGATCATCAAACTTCCAAAGAACCTCTTACTGGTCCTTGCTAATTGCGATACTGTCCTTGTTCTGTTGAATCTTGTTTTTACGGCCCTGATTCCGCCTTGTGCCGATAACCTCACCATTTTAGTATATGATTATTGATTAATTATATCTTCCTCGCCACCCTCAGCTTGGCGCTTCGGGATCTTGGATTTTGTGCGATCTCCTCATCGCCCGCCGTTATGGCCTTTTTCGTAATGATCTCCAATTTTTTCCTGTGACCGCATACACATACGGGTATCTCCGGTTCGCAGATACAGTCCTTGGACTCTCTTCGGAAGAATTGCTTGACTATCCTGTCTTCCAGGGAGTGGAACGAAATGACCGCGATCCTTCCGCCCGGAGACACTTTTTCGAGCATTCTTGGAAGCGCTTCGGACAGATTTTCAAGTTCCTTGTTCACTGCTATCCGGAGCGCCTGAAATGTCCGCGTTGCATAATGTATCTTCTGTTTTTTATATCTTGAAGGAACGGCTTTCTCGATTATCCCCACCAGCTGGCTCGTGTTGACTATCCTGTGTTCTTTTCTTTTTGAAACGATCTCCCGGGCAATCAATTTGGCATATCTTTCCTCGCCATATTTTTTCAGCATTTCCTCAATCTCTTCCTCTTTGCAGTTGTTCACGATATTTTCCGCGGTTGTCCTCTCATCATTGTTCTGATCGAATCCTCCGAGCCTCATATCCAGCGGAGCATTTCCCAAAAACGAGATGCCGAGATTCTCATCGTCCAGCTGATGCGATGATATTCCCAGATCGAGAAAAAAAATGTTGATCGGATCAAAATTGTTCTTTTTCGTGAATTCTCCGAAATCAACGTAATTGCCCCTTTCAAGGAACACTCTTCCTGAATATTCGCTGAGCCTCCTTTTGCATTCAATGAGCGCCTCCTGATCGAAATCGATCCCGAGAAGTTTCCCGTCGGGAGAAGTTCTTTCGAGTATGGCTTTCGAATGCCCGCCCCCTCCGATCGTCCCGTCAACAAGATTCTCCCCCGGTTTCGGGTCAATATTCTCGATCACTTCTTTTAGCAGTACTGGAATGTGGAAATAAGACATTTAAAAATAATGAAAAACTAAAAATGAAAAATATAATTATTGAAACCGCTAAGCTTGAATTATAATTTTAAACTTTTCTTTTTTAATTTTTAATCAATATCAAATGATTCAATTTTAAATTATTAATCGTCAATGATATTCTTTATTTAAAAATTTATAATTAATAATTTATTAGAAATTAGAAATTAGAAATTGAAAATTACACAACAATTAAATTTCAAAGAGCTTTTTGTATTTAAAATCACAATTAAGCTCTATTTATCACTCCTATACGCCAAGCTCTCCCATCTTTTCCGCAATGCTGTCGCTTTCCTTTTCGGTCCTGTCTTTATATTTGACCCAATTATCCTCGTCCCAGACCTCCAAACGATTATAAAGTCCGTTTATTATAACCTTCTTCTGCAAATTTGCGTATTTCCTGAGGTAGTCGGGAATGATCAGTCTTCCCTGCTTATCAACCTGGACATCCATGGCTCCGGCAAGCATAAGCCTCGAAAATGCCCTGGTATTCGCCTGGCTGATCGGAAGCTTGCTCAATTTTTCTGCAAGGATCTTCCATTCTCCCGCGGTGTACAAAAACAAACAGCCATCAAGGCCCCGAGTCACAACTGCGCCCTTTTTCAGATCCTGCCGAAACTTAACAGGAATGGCAATTCTGCCTTTTTCATCCAGATTATGATTATATTCGCCTATGAACATCTTTTGATTATTATAATTCAATCGGCCAGCCGCTGCTCGATCTCTTTTGACTTAAATTTCAGGGACAATAATGAAGTTGTTGGACCTTCCGACTTTATGGACTTACCGCCTTGCGGACTTCCATTCCCCACTTTCATCCACTTTCATACCCTACATATCCATTATACGCCACTTTAGATATTAGTCAAACCACTTTCATACACCACACATTAAACCTCTTTTGGCTTGTTTAAGCCATATTATGAAAAAAGAACGCAAAAAAAGCGAGTCAGCTATCCACAGCTTACTCACTTTTTGCTTTTCGTCGTGTCTACTAAATCAAATTTAGTCTCTAATCGATCCCCGGCACGAGAAATATCGATAATTTAGACAATAATATTTCCATACGCAATAACTGATGCCAAATTTACAATTTTGAAAAATTTATAATTCATCAATGTTTAGAAACTAATGAATTAATTCATTCAATAGAAATTACTTGCTCGAGACGGGCAGAAAAACGGGAACCATCCATGTTGTCATGCCCGCATTCGCGAGTATGACATGTAGCATCTGTCATTCCTGTCCTGATATGCATCAGGGTAAACTCCAGCAGGAATCCAGAGCTGCAATTCTGTCATCCCTGACTTGCCTGCCCGCCCCTGGAGGGATCAGGGATCCAGAGTTATATTCTTAATGCCTGGATACCCGCATTCGCGAGTATGACATGTAGTATCTGTCATTCCTGTCCTGATATGCATCAGGGTAAACTCCAGCAGGAATCCAGAATAACGAAATGCCTGGATACCCGCATTCGCGAGTATGACAAAATTCCTGGATTGAATGTTCCTCCAGAGGCGGACAAGCAAGCACGGAATGACACTCTCACATTGGTTCAAATCTCCACATCTGAACCAAAATTCCCCTCTTGAGAGGGGGTTGGGGGTGTGTCTATGATCAATATTCCCTCTTCACAAGAATATCCGCAAAATCCCCGAGGTACTTCTTATAACTCTTGTTCATCTTGATCCTATTCAGATTATGCAGCGCAAACTCCTTCAATCTATGGATCTCATTTTTTGAAAAATCCAGAGATCCGGTTTTCCTGATTATCTCCCTTGCTTTTTCGATCTCGCCAAAACTGACTCCTTTTTTTCCGATAACCGCATTCAAATATTTCACTTGCGCGGCGCTTCCGCATTCATATGCTTTCAAGATCAGCAAGGTTTTTTTTCCTTCTTTCAGATCCGAACCTACCGGTTTTCCGATGGCTTTCTCATCACCAAAAACACCAATGACATCATCCTGAATCTGATATGCGATTCCCAGCGGTATCGAATAACCGCTGAGCGACCTCAGGAGTTTTTGATCCGCACCGGCCAGAATCGCTCCAAGCCTCAGCGGTCCTTCGATTGTATATTTCGCGGTCTTATATATCTGCATATCGATTATATCCGGCTTTTCATATTTATCTTTTGCCGCCAGAACCACATCCATTGCCTCGCCTACGATCGTGTTCGATATTATCTTGTTCATCTCCAAGATCGCTTTCGATCTGACATCTCCGGGAAATTTCGAATCCGCCAGAACCTTGTGGCCGAAGCTCGACGCAAGATCGCCGGCAATGATCGCCATCGATATTCCGAAATGGCTGCACGCATTTTTTCCCAAGACATCCTTATATTTTTCCATGTATTTGTTGTGCATAGAAACGCTCCCATGCCTGAAATCATCGCGATCTATTATATCGTCATGGATCAAAAGATACGAATGTATAAGCTCCATTGAAATTGAAGCCTTCAGTATCTTTTTTCTGTCTTTTCCCCCGGCCGCAGAATAACCGCAACAAAAAAGAATAGGCCTTATCCTTTTGCCCGATCTCAGAATAAAATCCCTCAGAAGCTCTACCATTTCCAAGATTTCCCCGGGCTTATGGTCTCTTCCGATCTCCGTTATTTTATTTTCAAAAAATATCTGCAATTCACTGTTAATATCCGCTTTCAGCTTGCTTAATAGCTTTTCAGTTTGCATCTTATTTTTTTTACCTGATTAGTCCCTCCCTTTACGCACATAAACTTTCTATGTTTTGTCATTGCGATCCGCCTACAAGCGGAGAAGCAATCCCGTGCTTCAACGGACTATACCAGCTTATTGGATAAATCCTCAAAATTGGGATTCATGCTTTCAATTAGTTTTATTTTCTTATTTCTCGAACCAGCTTTTATCTGTTTTTCTCTTGTGATTGCATTTTCAGGATTATTGTAAGCTTCATAATATACTAGCTTATCAACGCTATATCTTTTTGTAAATTTACTTCCATTTTTATCCTTATGTTCAGAGATTCTTCTTGCTAAATTATCCGTAACGCCTGTATAAATTACCGTATTTCTCTTGTTTGTCGCTAGATAAATATAATATTGTTTTTGCATAACGTTATATGTTTATTCTACGGGATTGCCGCGTTCTCCGCCAGCTGGCGAATCACTCGCAATGACGCCGAATGCAAAACTCATCATTATTCAATCCCTTCCTTTTTCGCCGGAAGATCAATGGTGACAGTCGAACCCATTCCCAGCCCCTCACTGAAGAAACTCATCTTTCCGTGATGTTTTTCAACGATTTTTTTTGCGATGAAAAGCCCCAGTCCGCTTCCCGAGGCATTCTCCTTCACTGCATTCTTTCCTCTCGTGAATTTTTCAAACAGCCTCTTCTGGTCATCCTTGCTTGCGCCGACCCCGGTGTCCTTCACAACCGTTTCGATATATTTTCCGTTTTGTTTGACAGTTATTTCTACGCCGCCTTTCTTTGTATACTTGCTCGCGTTATCAACAACGTTCATAAAAACCTGCCTGATATAATTCAGCTCAACTTTGACCTCCGGAAGATTTTCTTCGGCACTGAATTTAATATATAGCCCCTTCGCATCATAGTTGTTTTTCAGCGTGTCAACCGTCTCTTTTACAATATTCGCAACAGATGCATTTTCAAATTGGAATTTCAACAGCCCCCCTTCGATCTCGAGAGCGTCAAGCATGTCATTCGTGATGTTGTTCAGCCTCTCCGTGCTGGTATATATCCTTTTCAGAATATCCCTGCGTTCAGCATCTGTCAGATTGTCGAAGTCTCCCTCATACCACATGGAAAGCATTCCCCTGATCGCAGTGAGCGGAGTTCGGAGCTGGTGCGAAGTGATGTGCAAAAATTCGTTTTTCATTTCAAGAAGCTCCTTCAGATTCTCATTTGCGCTTTCCAGTTTTTTATTCAATTTTTCCATTTCTTTCACCTGCTGATTCGTCTGCTCGTAGAGCTTCGCATTTTCGATCGCACCGCCGACATGAGACGAGAACATATAGAGCATGTCTTTGTCTCTCTGCGCGACTTCCTTGATCGATCTTTTTCCCATGAACAATATTATTCCATTCGCCCTTCCCCGCGAAATAAGCGGAATGGTTATAATTGAATGCGCTTTCAGTATTTTTTGTATGACATCGCAAATGGATTTCTTGACTGTCGGAGCGACGAATTCGGCAAGACTGTCTCCGGAAAATATTGCCTGCTCTATGATGGTTTTTGAGATCATATTGTCGGCATCTCCGATCTTCGCCTTATTTTTCTCAAATGGCCTGTCCAGGAGCTTCAAAACCCTCTCAACGAGTTTTGTTTGCGTAATGGTATAGGGACGGACGATCTTTGTATCCTTGTCATAAAGCGCGATCATCCCCCCGATATATCCCAAGTGCTTCAAGTTTTTCGGTATGCTATTCACAATGTCCTGAGCGATCTTTTTCGGATCAAGAGCCTCAGACGCCTTTCCGCTTGCTTCAAGAAGCGCCTTTAAATCGTCATTTCTCTCGGCAAGATCCGTATTCATTTCTTCCAGCTGATCAACATAGTGATTGATCTGCCCATATGCTTTTTCCAATTCACTTTTTGCCTCTTTCTCCTTCTTGACGCTTGTCACCATCTCCCGGCTGAAATAGAGAAAAGTGATGAGGACTGTAGTTTTTAATACCTGACTCAATGGATCATCTGATAACAAGATAATATCGACTACAAGTATTATGGACATTAAAACGATAATTACTTGCGTTAATAGAGTCTTAATGCCCAATAATTCGTTTTTCATAATTGCATACGCCGTAAATGACACAAGTATTATTGCCGAATAATCACCTAGGTGCTGATATGCAACGGTGTTGGTTGCTAATGGCAATACAATATTAAAAATAATATTTAGAACGATAAAAAATATAGTCCCAGTTATCATATAGTGCAATTTCATTTTATTAATCTCGGTGGAGCTAAAATGCTTTTTAATTAAAGCGCCAATTACGATTGACGCAATAAAAAAAGCATAGAGATTAAACAGTACATTCGCATAACCAAAAACAATTTCATTGCCCCAATCTCGAATGATCACTTCCTTTATAATAAGATCTGAGAATAGGGATAGCAATGACAACAAAATACCTGCAATCAGAATACCACGCACAAGTAGATTATACTTCTTCCTTAAATTCAAAAAATACACTACATAAAAATAAAATGCTGAAATTAAAAAAAGACTAACAAAACTCCAGTTTAATCTATAGTAAATCAATCCAAAATAACTATCACTCTCTTTATATGCGAGAAAAGAAAAATCAACCCACAATATCACACAAAAAGTCATGATAGCAAAAGACTGATTTACTTTTTCCTTCCTATTTGCACCATAAACCCAAAAAATCAACCAAGCTCCAACTAGGTCAATTAGTAATACGACAATCTTTTCAACATAAAGAACTTCCATCGTCATTTAAATAGAAGTAATATAATCGGCCAAAATACATACTCACCATCCACCATAATATATGATAAGTTACGTATAGATGAACCTTCGGTCCTTGCTTTCATTATGTAAAATAAACTGTAAAAATAGAATACGATAAGCGATGCAAAATATACTGGCAACAAGTTAAAATAAATCCCAATAAATAAAGGAAAAAACGAAATCAGATTTATTACACTAAGCATATCTAGCGTTCTTTTCTTGCCGAAATAAACAGGGATAGTTTTCAAATTATTCTGTTTGTCAGATTCAATGTCTTTTATATCAAAAAAAGTAGTATTTATCAACCACCTCAACAATACAAAAATAAAAAATATTAAAATAGTTGCGTTGAGTGATGCATGATAATAAAGTGCCGTAAACAAGACCAAAAAAGACCAGAAAAAAGCAACGTAATAATTCTTAAAACCTATATAATTCCTCGTCTTATTTTTAAAATATTCAGAATACATTATACCTGAAAATAGTAACAACAATCCAGCACTTGAAGAAACAACGTCATTGAAACTTATCAATATAGCCACTGTAACAATGATATAAAATATAATAATAGCTAAAAAATAATTACGATACTTACTTAAGTGCATATTTCTGTTTGGATTTGAAATGTTATCGCTCTCATATTCTTTAATTCGATTATAGAAATATACAGTTTGTGCAATGAGATAAACAGATGTAATAAATTTAATATCAAAATAAAAGTTGTTTAACATCATAACAGATGCAACAATTCCTACAGCCCCCAACGACAACAAATGCCCGCCATAAACAAATTCGTCACGAAAAAACCTCGAAACATTGATCGTTTTCATTTCTTTAATGCTTACAATAAAAAAACCCAAACAAATTGAGTTAAATAAAACACGGTTTCCGAACATCGTTTAAAGATACTCGAATCCTATAATAATTATTGGTTATTTTTTCTGTTTTTAGCATAATTGCGCTTGATTTTGGATCAAATCGTTCTTTTTGTTTTAACTCTACCATTATAACACAAAATCACGAAAAACAAAATAATTTGATGCTCAGTCGAGGTTCAGTCTCCTTACCCGAGGCCTGACCTTGATTTTAGCTCATTGCAGATTTAACAAAACAAACTGAAGCTCAAACGCGAACATACTGTGATACATCAATATGTCACAGCGTTGAGTAATCGGAGATGAACCAATCCTATAGAAATCATCCTAAAGCTTCGTTTTAGGAATTTCCTAAAACGAAGCTTTAGGAATGACTCGGCTGCAAACTCAGACTTTAATGTCTTTCATTTCGATATTATAGAATAGAATCGTGTAAAAAATGCTGTAATTTATCTGCCTAGAAGACATCCGACGTCTAAAAACATTAACAGAGCTCATCCGAGGTCTCACCTCGACAATTATTGAGATATATCAAGATATAATATATCGCATGATTTTCTGCCGCAATTTTCTTTGCACTTGGGAACAAGCAGATCTTTTGACATTCCGGTTTCACATGCATTTTCACAATAATCAGCTTGCTTTTCACAATCTTTCTCCTGTCTTTCTTGATATTGTTTCGCATAGTTTTCAATGTCATCGGAATGTTTCATCAAAGCCATTTCCGCTTTCATTTTTGAATAATTGAACGATCTCCAATCATTGTGTTTGTTTGCGTCTTCGATCAATTTTACGATCGGCCTATATTCACATTCGGATTTGCCATAAGGCGGATATTTGCAGATGTGATTGAAATTAAAATTATATCTTCCATATAGGCTTATGGCGATTTCCTGCTTTGCCTCCTCCTTTGCAGCTGAGTCGAATATCTTCACGATCTCAGGGATCGCATCTTGCGATAATGAAGTGATATAATTATAATCGACTTCTTTGCCCAGATCCAATCTCGCCACATTTGTTTTTGCGATAAACGAATCGGGATTGAGGATGTTGATAAACAGCCACAACCCTGCGGTTATCCAAAACATGCTATGATAAACAAACGCGCGCTTTTTTTCGAAAAATACCCTGGCGAGGAAGACTAGAAAAAGACATAAAATCCAAAACAGAAACATGATGACGATAAACCTCGGAAACGTCAGGCCATACCCGTCGACATAAAGTGCAAAACGCCTATATGCAGAAAATATGATTATCAGAATTTCAGAAACTATGACGGTCTCGGAGATCTTGAAGACCTTGATCTGCTTTGCGCTTTCCCTCTTCGCCGATCTTTCCAATGCATAGATCATCAAAAAGGAAACGGCCGAAACCAGAACGAGCTCGAAAAAACCTTTTCTTGCATAACTGGAATATGTGATCGTTTCGGTCAATCCCCAGACATAATCCCTGCCTCCGAAAAGATAAAAGAACTGGAAAATGATAAAAGCCAGAAAAAGCGCCTCCACAAGCGTCAGCACTGTCAGAGATTCAATAAAGCCCAGAGTCCTGTTTTCTTTTTCCTCCGCAGACAAGCTCTCGCTTTTTTCACCTGTGGCTATTCTCGCAAATACTCCTGCGAAAAAACACGCTGCGACAAAAACAATAAGCAAGTGGAGAATTGACGTCAGATCAAGATCCACCCGTCCTATTTTCGACATATATGCCTGGATCACCGCATCAGAAGAATAAAGCAGCCATCCCAATATGACGAGGAACGGGATTGCGATCACGATGCCGCGAAAAATCCCAAAAAAACGGTTCGATCCGCGTTTGTTCTCTTTGTTCATGAATAGGAAATTCTTGGCAACATATTTTTCCGCTGCAACAAACGATCCCAGGATAGAAAACAACGGAAACAAAATATAATCCAATAATTTGAAATTACTGAACCCGCTTTTGAAAAATATCGCAAACAGCAGAGAAAAGAGATAAAGAACTGCGGCAACATCAAAAAGAATCAAAAATCCGCTCAATCTCGAAATTATTGCGAAAGAAAACAGTATAATAAAGCTTACGATCAGTATCCGGTTCATTTCCGGCTTTATCTTGAATTCGAAAACCAGGACCAACAAGGAAAAGATCACTGCCAGATTGAAAATAAAGAATGCTATCCCGCTCGTTTTTTTAAATAACAGATAATCTGTGAGAATCCCCAAAGCTAAAGCAAGGATCGCGATGAGAACAGCTTTGTATTTTTCGCTTGGCATATGATTATCGTTATAAGTTAAACCCGTGTATTACATTCTAGCACAAGACGCACATTTCTCAAGTAAGTTGCCGCTGACAGCCCGCCTCGATCTCTGCGTCATATGGTCATCAGCATAAAAACACCCTATCCGTGGACAGGGTGTTTTTATAATATTCCGAAATTGATATTATGCAAAGTGTGCAAATGCTCTGTTCGCTTCGGCCATCTTCTGCACATCGTCTCTTTTCTTCATTGCAGAACCTGTGCCGTTCATGATCTCAAGCATTTCTTCGGCGATCTTTTTTGCCATAGGCTTTCCTTTTCTTGCATCGGCCGCGGTCACGATCCATCTGAATGCGAGCTGGATCCTTCTGTCTCCCCTGACTTCCATCGGAACCTGATATGTTGCGCCTCCGATCCTTTTCGATTTCACTTCAAGTATCGGAGCGACTTTGTTGATCGCGCTCTCAAATGTCTCAAGGGGTTCTTTTTTCGTCTTTTCCTTGATCGCTTCAAGGCATCCATAGACCACCCTTGTGGCAATGCTCTTTTTGCCTTCTTTGGTGATATAGTTGATGAGCCTGGAGACCAGCATGCTGTTATATTTTGAATCAGGCCTTATGCCTCTGTCTATTCTTTTTTTTCTTCGTCCCATAGTTTTTAAAGTTTAGAAATTGATTTTAAATTATTGTTTGGGCTTCTTCATGCCGTACTTGCTTCTTTCCTGTCTTCTTCCTTCAACGCCGGTCGCATCCAGAACGCCTCGGACGATGTGATATCTCACGCCCGGAAGATCTTTCACTCTTCCGCCCCTGATCACAACCACAGAGTGTTCCTGGAGGGTGTGTCCGATTCCCGGAATGTAGGCGGTAACCTCGACGCCATTCGTAAGCTTAACCCTTGCGATCTTTCGGAGGGCCGAATTCGGTTTCTTCGGGGTCATTGTTCCAACCTTCACGCAAACGCCTCGTTTGAAAGGATTGCCTTTCTTGCTGATCGAAGGTTTGTTCTGTATATAATTAAAATTCTTCTGTAGCGCCGGAGTCTTTGATTTTCTGCGCACTTTCTTCCTCGGATGCCTAATCAATTGTTGTATTGTTGACATTTGATCTTGAATTAAATTTATTTAAGCTTATCCCAAAAATCGATTTTAAGTCAGAATGGATTTTCCGGATAGGTTCCGCATAAAGCATTTAAAATAACACAAAAGCAATATCGCTTTGTGGTATATTTGCCAAATTATGCTGTAATTACTACAGAATCAGCTTACCAAAGAATACCGATTATGTCAAGAATCCTATGAACTCAGAATTACGAATAGAAGATCATGGCTTCCGGTGACAAACGCAAACAAATAAACCAACATGGGGACCACGATATAGTCAAACCCGAACAAGATGAAGGCGAAGAGAAGCAGCACATAATTTCTCTCCAGAAACTCCCTCACTTCATGCATTGAATATGGCATCAAATGAAAAAGTATTTTCGAACCGTCAAGAGGAGGGATGGGCATGAGATTAAAAAGCGCGAGAAGAATGTTATAGAGCACTATCACGCCGAAAAGCATCACGAACTTGTCATTGACCGCCGCGCCTTGAAGCAGGAATATCTTTATCACTATCCCGAAAATGAGGGCGATCAGAAGATTCGAACCGGGCCCCGCAAGCCCCACCAGCGCCGGACCGTTTTTCTGGTCTTTCAGGTTGTATGGATTATATGGAACCGGCTTCGCCCACCCCACCATAAAGCCCGTAGTGGCAAGAAGCAAGATGGGAACAACGACCGAACCCATCGGATCAAGATGCGCGAGCGGGTTCAGGGTGAGCCTGCCCATATATCTGGCAGTCGGATCCCCAAGTTTGTCCGCCATCCAGCCATGCGCATATTCATGGATCACTGCGGAAAAAATAAGCACGATTATTGAAAATATCTGAAGAGTCTCATTCATACTTGCCAAAATTAATTATTTAGTATAATATACATACGTTGTTAACAAACTATTTTAATTATCACCTATATGAGCAGAGCATGTCAAGTTTGCGGCCGGGGCACAAGATCCAGCCAGTCAAGAAGCCATTCGAATATCGCAACAAAGAGAAAGCAATTCATCAATGTCCAAAAAAGAAGCATCGATGGCGAAACGATCAAGATCTGCACGAAATGCCTGAAAACAAAGTCAAAGAACAAGCTGCAATAAATATTTCGGTTTTAACATTGCATAAAAAACAGGTTGAATAGGCCTGCTTTTTTATTGACGACTTTATTGCCGCTATTTTTTGCCGAAATGTCTTTCAGCCTCATCCTCCATCTTCTCCAGACGCGTATAATAGTCCGGATATTCATTGAGATGAGCAAGCGCTATCTTCCCTGTCAGGACCGGGTCATCATCTGTGACATTGGTGCTCGGATCGACAAGGCCGTGTTCAAGCTCGACATCCATGCCCATTCTGAATTGCTCGACGTCGAACTTATCCCATTTTATCCCGATGGACCTCCCCACTCTTTCCGCCTCGTCAATAGAGAAATGTTTCTTCTCGCTCATGATTTTGTATTAATTGCTAAATATTCTGAAATATGAACTGCATCAAGGCCTATCATTCTATCTGCGGGCAGTTATATCTTCTAGTACAAAGCGACCGGCATATTAATTGCATCAAGTTGGATCATAGATATATCCCTTCACCCCGGCTGAAGGTCTTTTGCGTCTTTGACGTCCGATTCGGATTCAGAAGCATCCGGAATTGTTTCGATATATGAACTTGCATCGGTCGTGTTTCCATTTTCACCTCCCACAATGACATCACTTGAGTCCGGATCATCATTTCTGCCATTTGTGATATCCACGCTCTCCGGCGACAACACGACATCCGTCTGCGTCATCCAAAAGCCTATGCAAACCGCAAAAGCGACCACAACCATAATAAAAACAAAAATGATCCTTTTTATCGACATGCGTTTAATTAGTTTCTGTTGAAATGGTGGTATAATATGTCATTGCGAGGATCCGTCAGCTGACGGAGACGAAGCAATCCCAAAACCAAGCCAAAAAAACTGTATAATAAAATATAATTTGAATAGTATAGGGATTGCCACGGTTCTACTGAGCATCGCAATACCCGAAATCGCTACTATTTCATCGGGAACTAATTATGATCAGTGAACGCTTATAATCCCTTATGTATATTATATCACGCTTTCCGGTTTATTATTAATATCGATATCCACCGGCAATTCCTCTCTTGCCCTCCCCACGTATGCGGGGAGAGGGGCAAGGCGTGCGTCAATTTGCATTGAATCTGTAGGGGCTGAAAATTTTCAGCTCCTATATATAGATTCCCCTCTTGAGAGGGGTGGGGGGTGGGGGGTGTGTGAATTATATATATCAGACAATTACATATATCACTATCATAATTCATATTATCATAGTGCTCGAATTGTCTTACCTCAAAATAAAAAGAGGAATAATTATCTTTTAAAACGGGGTAAAGTCTTAACATTACACATTCCTGCAATAGTGTTCGATCTTCTCTAGCAATCTTTTAATATCCTTATCTTTTTGAGCCTCTTTGTTTAATCTACTAACCATCACGGCAACAGCAGAGTAAGAAGGGCTTCCCAGAATCTCCCCTATCTCCTTAAGTCTTAGAGATGAATAACGCTTAAGCGCATAGGCAGTAAGTTTCTTCCTCATTTTTGTGTCCTGCGTAAGTTTTTCAAGATAATATTGCAATTCATTAAGTGAGAGCTGCTTTTGCGCTTTGGCAAGGCTTGGAATCTCGTGGTCTTTCTTTCCTCTAAGATAAGTCTCTTGGATATGGGAAATAAATTTGGAAGTTCCTAGGATAAATCCCTGGTAAGATTCTTTTTCCGGTGTCCACTCCTGGGCTAGGCCCTGCAGAGTAAAATGCTTAAATGATTTAATGGCCTTGGCTGAAGATTTATCAAATTGGGATAAAAGCCATTTGTTGTTTAAAAATTCAGGAACCTTCGCCTTCTTAATAAAGGACGCATAACTGGACCATCGATAACTTTCAGGCTTTTCCACTATTTTAGCCCTGACTGGATTTAGATGGATATATCTGGAAAGCTCCAAAGAGTAGCTATCCTTATCAACCACAACGGCTTTATACCGCCCCTGCATTAAGGGGCCCGCTCTATGATATCTATGATTGAAGGTTTGTGTATAAATACCATTTATTTGCCTCATGATCTTTGAAAGATTTGCGTAGGGGGTTTCCGCATACAAATGATAATGGTTAGGCATGAGGCAATAGCTATGGACAATTAAGCCATATTTTAGATGCATTTGATCCAACAGGGAAAGAAAATACTGATAATCTTTTGGAGATTTAAAAATTTCCCGACGTTCCAGTCCTCGGTTGATTATGTGATAAAATGCTCCTGGATATTCTATTCTAAGTGGTCTTGACATATTTCAATCTTAACAAATATCTTGTCGAATGTTAAGACTTGACCCCGTGAGTACTATTTTCTACAGAGCATACCTGACACCTTTTCTTTCGCCTGAAACGGACAAAAGATTCCCATTGTCATCATAAGCATAATTTGCTGAACCGAAGTGCCGTCAACACTTAACTATTCGCCTATTCCCTCCACCGGCGGGCAGGCGCGCGAATTAGAGATGGGTGTCTTGTTCAATGTCTCTGACTTGAACCAACCTGAGTCAATATGGTTTATTTAGAACACAAATATTTCGCATTCACTTCTTCCAAATCTTTAAGTAATTGGTCAAAGTTTATATCTAACTTTTTCTTTTCTAATTTTTTTCTGACATCAAGAACAGCCTGTTTTGTAGTGTCGGCCAAAAGCTGTTTTTTCTGCTGATCCGACAAAGCAAGAAAATCTTCAGCCTTAACCCTAACGACCACACCGATATCGTTATTTTTTTTTGAATAATTTAAAACTTCTGGTTTAATTTCCTCATATTTACGAAATTTTCCAGAAATCCTATACCTAATGAGCAAAAGCTCTAATCCCTTGCCATAATGCTTATTTCTTATATATTTTTTAATATATATATTTTTATATTCATCTATATACTTATCAAATATATTTCCAATTTCTGGACCCCATGTTTCAATAAAATATCCGATCATATTTAGCAAATTAATATTTAATGATTATTTTTTTGAAGTGGACCTCTTGGATTGTTTTTAATTATACTTGCCTCTTTTTGATACATTTCACGCCTACTTCCACTCCCTAAAACCTTCATGCTCTTATCTTCCATAAATTTATTCGTATATCTTTTTAAGGGATCTTCTTTTGAAGTTATTCCGTACTTTAAATGACTCCCTTTGTTATCAAACAGCTCATACAGAAAAGTATTTTTAGGACTATCCAAACTGTTCCCATGGATCTTTTTAGTTTGACCTACAAATGTTTTTCCTATGTCATCCATTTTGCCAATAATTGGTTTTGAGATATTTGCAACCTCATCAACATTTTTCACCGCCTTCAATCCCAAAATCGGTACGCCAGGAATTGCTGTTCCAGCAGCATCCATGGCAATATCACTGCGAAGATTATCCATACCTTGCACACCTTGAGATAGTTGAGCATCTCCTGCATTGATTAACCTTTGATTATTCATTGCAGTACCGATACCGATGTTTACCGCACCTGCAGCTGCAACCATCATTCTTTCGCCATATCGGACAGTATCATAATAAGTCGTTGCCGCATCAATCACTGTGTCCCAGAATTGTCCGCTTTCATCGATATTTACGAGAGGATTATTCCTTGCGTAAGCATAGCTGTTCCAGCTTTGAGGATCAACAAGCTGAATTTTGAGTTGAGATAAATTCAAGAATGCTGGATCTTGTGACACAAACTTCCCAATCCTCCCATTGTAATACCTCGCATTCATGTAAGAAAGCCCGGTGTCGGTATCATATTCATGGCCTGCATACTTTCGTTGTTCGTTGAATGAGCTTGCTTTCTCATCCAGACGTATATCGCCATAGGGATAATAATCCATCGATTCTTCCACTGTTCCGCTGCTGTTTGTGACAATGTTTGAGCCTGTGAGATGATCCGTGGAAACTGAATAGACTTGTGCGCTTGCTCCTGTCCCTTTAATTGTAGCAACAAGCTGTCCTCCTGCAAAGACATGCTTGGTCGGCGTGCCGTCGGTGTTGTAATACCTGCTCGGATAAACCGTTGTGCTAGAGCCTGTTGCATATTTCACTCTCTGACCGGAAGCATCATATCCATACGTTACAGTCGTGGCTCCAACCACCGATTGCGTTATGCGGTTGCTATAGTCCCAAGTGTTGGTTAATCCGCCTGAAGCGGTCAAAAGATTCCCATTGTCATCATAAGCGTAATTTGCTGAACCCATGGAAGTAACAGCGTGAGGATTCGCTTTCCCCGTTTGAGAATAAGCATAATTTCCTTGGTCGGATTTGTTCGTGATGTTTCCAATGGCGTCATAAACATAGGTTTCCGTATAATTCTGGCTGCCGGAAGCCCCCGGTGAATTATATAAATCAAGAATCTCCTGGGAAGACAGGGTCCGGTTATAGATCCGCACCTCGTCCAGTTTCCCGTCGATATTGTTTCCGCTTCCGGGAACGATCGCGCCCATTCTCATCGGAGCGGTATTGTCATAAGTTGAAGTGGCATTGCCTCCGTAAGTTCCGGAAACTTCCTGGCCGTTTACATACAAACTTACGTCGTTCAGGCCGCGCACGACTGCGGCGATGTGATACCAGGAACCGGTTGAAATCACTCCTCCGACGGAATCTTTTCCGGCAAGATTTGTACCATCGGCAAAAAATCCTCTCAGCGCGCCGTTGGGAAGGATCATCATGGCATAGGCCATCGTTTCCCAGCTTGTGTTCCACTTGCCAATAATGCCCCTGTTGCCGCTTAACGAATCTGGATTCACCCAGGCGCTCATGGTAATGGGTAGTGAAGGACTGAGGCTCAAAGAGTCGGAAACAATGATCTCATCATCTCCTCCGTCCAGATCAAGCGCGTTGCCGGAAATCCCCGAAACCCAATTGGCATTCGTCATTCCGCCGGAAAGAGTGCCACTGTTTCCGTTTCCACTGGAATCACTCGCGACCTGGCCGGAACTTTCGTTGAAATTCCAGTAACCGGCGATACCGACATCACTTTGCGTGACACCTGTGGCGGTTGCAGAAAGCAATCGATTCAAGGAGTCATAGATGTAATCCGTGGTTTTCTTGGAATTCGTGGCGGAATTGTCGACAATTCTGGTAATGTTACCGTTCGCGTCATAAGCATACGCAAGGTCTTGTCCATGACCTCCGCCTGCGATCGTCGTGACTTTCGAACTTAAGCGATAGAGCTTCATTGCATCATAGGTGTTCGTCGTGGAAACGCCGTTAGCATAAGTTTGAGTTGTGACTTTGCCCAATGGCGAATAATCGTAATTTGTTACCAGATCGGTGAAATTCGAGGACACAGATCCGCTCGGTTTCTGATAGAGCGCGAGAATTTCCGCATCGGTCAGGACTTTGTTATATACCCTCGCTTCGTCTATTTTTCCATTGAAATAATCCTGGTAGTAGTTGCTCGTTCCGACAAGGGTTTTCACGGCCGGATTATTTAAAGTGACATTATATATTCTGGATTGGATCAATACGCCGTTTGCATACAGCTTGTGTTCCTTGGTCGCATCATTGAATACGCCGACAAGGTGAGTCCAGGTTGATGTTGATAAAACATCATACGCCACAACATAATTCCCTCCACTTCCTCCATTAATAAAGAACGCGACATCATTACTGCCTTTCCACATGCTGTATTGGATTCCGGAAGGAGAATACCGGCTGATGACGTGTCCGCCGGATGTCAGCTCTGCGGGATTGATCCAAACCGAGACCGTTATCCCCTGGCCTGCGGGAACGTTTTCCATAATTCCCATATCAATCCTTTCATTTATTCCGTCAAAATTTAGAGCTGTTCCATTCACACCCTGCACCCAGTCGGAGCTCTCCATGTTTTCCAATGTCCCATTGTGGCCGCTTCCACTTGAATCACCCGCGGAGATTCCTGTTCCTTCATTGAAATTCCAAAAGCCGACGAGATCCGTGTTTGAAGGAAGTCCGGAACTTCCACTCTCCTTTGTTGAAACTTTTTCCAAAAGTCCGGCGGAATTATACTCATACTTGGTTTGTGAGCTGTCAGGATTTGTGAGGATAGTCTCGTTGCCCTGCCGGTCATATTCATACTCTGTGCGATAATTCGTCGAATCTATGGTTTTGGTTTCGGTCTTGATAAGTCCCAAAGGATCATATTCTTTCGTTTCACTGGAAGCGGAATTTATTACGGAGCACAATCGCCCCTTCCCGCCAATGCATGTGTCATACACATATGTCACTTCCATTCCGGTTTGCCCGGTGTAGTCTTCGGAAGTTTGGCGATTCAATGCGTCATAAACGTAATTGACGACCTGACCTTTCGGATCGGTCTTTGAGATCAGGTTGCCATTAGCGTCATAGGAATAACCATATGTTCCGAATGTCGGATCTGCCGGTGCGTGCAGATCTTCGGCGGAAAGCCTTCCTCCAAATGCGTCATAGGTGAAATTCCTGACGTTTCCAAGAGCATCAGTGATATTGAGCAGATTTCCTAATTTATCATAGGAATAATTGGTGGCATAGACATTGGCGCCATTATGTTCATCGACTCTAATCAGATTTCCATAAGCGTCTTTATAGAGCGTCTTTAGTGTTCCTTTGGCATCAGTCGTAGTGACTTTCCAATCGTCATAGGCACTCGTGATCGTTCCCACCGCATTCGTGGTGGAAGTCATTCTTTCAAGAGGATCGTAAACATAGGTCGAATAAAGCGCATTATCCGTTGTGGCAGAAGTTCTGGCCAAGCCAGTTGAAAAATACAGCAAGGATTCTTTTTGCAGAAGTCCTCTGTTGTTATATACCAAATCGCTTACCGAATACATATTGGCGCTTTCCGCTTCTTTTCTGGTTTGAATAACTCTTCCCAAACCGTCGAAATAGGAATAGGAATCAATACCATTGGTGGCGTCCAGATAATCCGTTTTTTTAATGCTTATTGTATTTGGCGTATCGGTATAAATATATGAAGATTTCGTAACAAGCGTTGCAGGCACAGCTAGATCCGGTTGTTTTTCCTCGAGTACCCTGTCCAATCCGTCATATACAGTTTGGAAAACATACCCGTTCTGATCCGTCACTTGCTTGGGCTTTCCGAGGGAATAATCATGGGTGTATTGCGTGATCTGATTCAACGGATTCGTCACGCTCTCGGGATAGAGATTGTATGAATCATAGATATAACTTGTTGCGTTGTCCCTGGCGTCAGTTTCGGAAGTCACAAGGCCATAACTGTTATATGATTTTTGGGTGTTGATATAATTCGTACCGCTCTTCCACTTTTCTTCTTTGGTTTGATTTCCCTTGTTCACGCTTCCAAGGGCAAGAGTATCATAGTAATATTTCGACTCACTGACTTTATTCGCGCTTTGATCTGTTGTTATGTTCTGAGATGGAAGGCCAAAAATATTCAAGCTTGCGTTTGAAGCGTAGGAAATTGTTGTCATGAGCTTGTCCGTTCCCACATCCGTGAAAGTCCCGTCATCCGACCCCGTCACTTCTCCCCACTGCGTTTTGGTTGTGAGATTGCCGTTGATATCATCATAAGAAAATGTTTCCGCTTTATCCCTATGGCTGGCATTGCCGTCAAAACTCGAATCGATTTTTTGCGTAAGCTTCACGAAATTCCTTCCTCCGCCGAGGTCATAGCTTTCCCATTTATTTATCGTTTTGGAATAGATATTTCCGGCACTATCAGAAACTTCAGACCTATATGATCTTCCTATTTTGGAATAATTATCCAAATACTCACCTTGCGCTGAATTGGTCGCATCGCCCTGATGAAAATGCGTTGAGATTTTGTTTCCTGCGCCGTCAGTCTCTACAACTTTCGAAAAGCCTGAGAACTTGCGATCGAATGGATTTGCAGAGTCAAAGTAATATTTCCCGCCTTCATAGGAATATGTTTTTGAGAATGAATTTCCCAATCCGTCGTTGTTCGTGATCTGATAAACCGTATCGACATTCAATGGAAGATTGGGATTAAGAAGATTATTGCCTGCGTCTTTGTATTGCGCGGATGGTTTATATGCAACATCCGTCAATCCGCCTTTAACATTAATAATTCTTTTTGCAATTCCAATTTTTCCAATAGTATTATTCAGATAGATCATTGAAGAATAAGTTTCGGGGCTAGAAGTTTCTCTTTTTCCATAAATAAGATCCGAAAGTCCGTCACCATTCAGATCGGCGATGCGAGTGCCCGTGTCGAGATAATTCCTTCCATCGCTAAAATCCAACGACACCCAGATCGGCTTTTCCACCCATCCGCTTCCGCTATTCATAAAGACTCTATGCAAGCCGTAATAGTCTAGAGACTGCATTAGATCGTTATAGCCGTCTCCATTAACATCGGCAACTCTCACACCGAGATCATCGACTCTCCCCCCATAGTTTTCGCCGTAAAAAAGAGTTGGCGGTGTATAATTAGTATCAATAGACCATCCCCCGTTTCCGTCATTGATAAATGCCCTTTGGTAAACGGTTGGAGAACTATAAAAAGAATAAGATTGCATGATGTCCTCCAAGCCGTCTCCGTTTATATCGACAAATACAACCCCCTGTTTCGTGTCAATCGGAAGAGTCCAATTCGTATCTTGAGACCAGCCTGAAGCACTATTCAGATAAATCATTGAGGAATAAGTCTCTGGATCGGATGTTTCTCTTTTTCCATATACAAGATCGGAAAGTCCGTCGCCGTTTAAATCGGCGATTCGGGAACCGGTATCTGAGCCGGTTTTGCCGTCGCTGAATTCAAGCGGAACCCAACCAGCCTGCACCATCCATCCGTTGCCGTTATTAATATATATTGTGCGCGGGCCATTATTGCCCATCGATTGAATAAGATCCATGAGTCCGTCGCCGTTCACATCAATCGGACGAACGCCTTGATCTTTAACGGCACCAAACTCATCATGAAAAAATGGAATGGGTGTCAGATTATTATTTTGAACCCAGCCGCCATTGCTATTATTAATAAATGCCCTTTTGAGCGTTCCCGTATTACTGCTGTAATAAGATTGCAAAATATCGGGAAAACCGTCGCCGTTTAAATCGGCAATTATTATTCCTTCCCGAGTATCGACCGGAAGTGACCAAGAATAATCTCTGGTCCAGCCGTCAGTTCCGGTTCGATATTCGAAACTCGTTGCAGGAAGCGTCACGACATTGCTACTTTCGTCCTGCCCTGATTCAGTAATTGAATAAAGCGTTGACCTTACAGTATTATCGCCCGTTGTATAAGCTAAAGCATATTTTTTTACCCATATCCCGTTCGCTTTCGCCTGGATCTCATTAATCCTGTAGCTGGTTTTAACTTGGAATCCTGAAACGTAGCTTGTATTGGCATCGCTTCTTGTTTCCCTTATGAATTCCACAGTGAAAATTCCGTCCGTTGCACCGTTTCCGGTGTAAATTATTCTTGAAGGATAAATTTGCCCCGCATCTTTGAAATATTCATAACGAATGTAGTTATCATTCAGATCCCGCACCTCTTCGAGCATCCATTTGTAGACTTTCGCTGAATCATTGGGATTATCTTGTCTGGAGTTTGCATTCAATCCGAACTTATATTTTGTTCCGGATTTATCGGTTACAGTCCAAGTGTTATTTGAAAACTCATACTTTAGGAAATCTCCATTTTCAATCTTCGCACTGTATTGCGTTCCACTTATGAAAACAAGTTCTCCTGAAATAGATGAGCTAAAATAGTTTTCCGTGTAAAGTTTATCCGTACCTTTTTTGTTGATTCTTTCAATATATGAGATGTCGACACTCCATCCATAGCCCATTATATTATCATTACTTGCGTTCTGGCTATTATAGGAAAGGCCTAAGCTAGGCTGTATTCCATTTCTTCCAGGAGGCGTTTCAATGGAGTAGCTATATACAAGAGCCCCTGTTGCGGCATCTGATTCCGGAGTACTTACCCTTGTCTTTGAATTATTGTTATAATTTGAAGCGCCATTATCATTCCCAGGATCGGACGGGTTGGAAGCGCTTTGAGCTCCAGTAAGACCGTCACCCGGCTTTTCCTTGTCTTTTGTTTTATCGGAATTATTATCATTCGTTTTGTCTTTTGATTGAGCATTTTCAGGACTTGCAAGATCAATGATTTTAGAATCCTCCGAGAAAGAAGCCGTTTCGCCAGCACTTTCGGAACCGAAAAATGCCTCCACGGGGACACTATTTTCTATTGGATCGGCGGACGTATTATCCAATGGCACAGATTCAGAGACCGCTTGCGCGTTTGCATGAATCGATAAAACTGGCGCAAAAGAAGAGAAGATAAACAAAAAAGCCAACGAAATAACCGCTGACTTCTTTGTCCAACTTCTTAGGCTTTTCTGCAATTTGTTGGAACGCATTTTAGTGAAGGTTAATTAATAAATTAGGAATTGCGAGATTGCTTCTCCGCCCAGGGCGGATCGCAATGACATAAACGCATTTCCTATTAATTTTAAAAGTTCCCTCCCTACTTTTGATGAATTGTAGCAAGCCAATACTGATTGTCAATTGAAACATGAAAGATGTGTGGATAACTCTTCGCCGCTTCACACACCCCTGAATCCCCCCCTGATAAGCACGGCTGTATCAC
The DNA here is from genome assembly GCA_041661265.1 of Candidatus Paceibacterota bacterium. Classification (NCBI taxonomy): domain Bacteria; kingdom Bacillati; phylum Minisyncoccota; species Minisyncoccota bacterium. Next base: position 27,847 of record JBAZUT010000002.1, read on the forward strand.
CCTATCAATTAACCCCATTTTGTGCTATTCTTAAGGTAATATTTATCAATTAAATAATATTACTCTATGAAAAACATAAAATCTAAAAAGAAAAATTTGTATGAACTATTGAATCAATTAGATGATTATCGAAGAAAACAAGGAAGGATGCACGAATTGAGATTTGCGCTTGTCTTAGCGATTATGTCCATCATGAGCGGTTTCTCCAGCTTGCGAGCAATGGGTGATTTTATCAAAAAAAATAAGAAGGAACTGATAAAAATATTTAAACCGAAAAAAGACAGACTGCCGACATACTTAACGATTAATCGTGTTTTGCAAAATGTTGATTTTAATAAATTTACTCAAATCTTTCAAAAATGGGCTATCGGTTATGTAAAAATAGAAGATAACGAATGGGTATCGATTGATGGAAAAGCTATTGGCGGAACCGCAGACTGCTTGCAAGACAACAAACAAAAATTTATCAGTTTAGTGTCAGTATTTTTAAGCAAGAAAAAACAAGTGCTTCAAGCCGGTAAAATCGATAACGGGAAAGAAAGCGAGATACCGAAAGTCAGAGAGTTAATTAAAATTTTAGATCTAGAAGGAGCTGTACTCACTATGGATGCTTTGCATTGCCAGAAAGAAACCGTGCAGGCAATCATCAAAAGCAATAATAATTATTGCATAGGCGTAAAAGGAAATCAAAAGAAATTATACGAACAATTAAAAAAAACACAAAAACCGGCAAACCGATAAACACCGACAGAATAAAGGAAAAAAGCCGAAACAGAATGGAATTAAGGGTGGCGAATGTTTACAATAATCTTAACGGAATTAATTCAGGATGGATAGGATTGCAAAGCATTGTTAAAGTGAAAAGAACGATCAGGTTTACAGGAGGGAAAAACAAAGATAAGGTTTTTAAAGAAATAGCTTATTTCATTTCCAGTCTGCCGTCTAACACCAAAGCTGGAACATTTAATCAAGGAATAAGGAGTCATTGGTCGATTGAAAATTCACTGCACTACATCAAAGATAAAACTTTCAGAGAAGACAGCTCCCGCATCAGAACAAAAAACGCTCCGGCAAATCTTTCACTTATTAGAAATATAGCGATTAATATTTTTAGAGAAAACAACTACTCGAATATCGCTCAAGCGATCAGGTTAATTTCAAATGATATATCTAAAATGTTTGAGCTGATAGAAGGGTGACACAGCCGTGCCCTCTAGAGGGGATTTACATTGTATGTCATTCCTGCCCTGATATACATCAGGATAAACTCCAGCAGGGATCCAGAATGACAAAATACATGGATACCCGCGTTCGCGAGTATGACAAGATACATGGATTCCGTGTCCATCACAAAACCACAGAGCACTTTCAAGCATTATTGAGGTTCAACCTCGATAAAAACACACCCCTCATTCCCCTCTCAAGAGGGGACTTTTAGCCTCTGCTGTTTTTTTCTTTTTCCAGAAATATACGGCCAAAAAGACCAGCGAAAGGACAATCAGAACATCCAATCCGTTGAAAACTGCGATGATGTTCTTCCAATGCGGACCGAGCCAGAATCCGACATAGGCAAGAGCAAAACACCATGGGATCGATCCCACAAAACTGAAAATAATCAATTTCTTCACGTCATATTTTCCCATTCCCGCAGGAAGCGATATGAAAGTCCTGACAACAGGAAGAAGCCTTGAGAAAAACACCGCCCTGTCTCCATATTTGCGAAACCACTCCTCCGCGATCTCGAGATGATGATGATTCATGAAAATATATTTTCCATATCTGTCTATGAACGGCCGGCCTCCCCACAGCCCGACATAATAGGAAACAACCGAGCCCGCCATACACCCCGCCGCACCCACAATGCTTATTAAAACCAGATCGAATATCCCCTGATAGGCAAGATATCCCGAAAAAGTCATGATCACTTCGCTCGGGATCGGAATCGCTGCACTTTCCAGGGCCATGAGAATAAAGACTCCCGCATATCCTACAGCTGAAATAAAAGCTTCTACATAAGTTGAAACGAATTCGGCGATCATGAAAAATATATTAATAGTAAAGTATAAATTAAAACATATTTGGCAATTGTAAACTATTTTCTAGAGATAAAATAATATTTCGCAATTTTCAATTTCTAATTTCTAATTTTTATTTAATGATTAATTATTAATTTCTAGACTTTATTAATTATTGTCATTGCGAGAAAGCTTGTACTCAAGCTGACGAAGCAATCTCTATGTTATTCCAGAGGCAAATCTCTAAACTCAGGATTCATATTTTTAATCAAATTTATTTTCTTCTTTCTTGAGCCGCCTTTAATCTGCTTTTCTCTTGCGATGGCGTCATTTATATTATTATAGATCTCATAATAAACCAGCTTAGTAATATTGTATCTACTCGTAAATCCCTTGATCGTTTTATTCTTATGTTCATAGACTCTTCTGGCCAGGTTGTTGGTAACACCCGTATATAGAACTGTATTAAATTTATTCGTCATTATATAAAGATAATATTGATTTGTTTTCATAAAATAACAACTGAAGAGATTGCTTCTCCGCCCTGGGCGGATCGCAATGACAGAGACGTGATAATCCGTATCACATGGAATAGATTGTCCACTTTCGACGGATCTGCCGGAGACATGACTTCCCTGCGTGCTGCCTCGCAATGACAGAGTCTCGTCTGAGAATTGGCTCATTCAAAATTTAATAGAAATTAGAAATTGAAAATTAGAAATTTAAATAAAGTCGAGATTGCTTCTCCGCCCTGGGCGGATCGCAATGACAAACTGCGATATTATTTCTGTCTATACGTTACTCGATAAACCACCCCCGCCCTATCGTCGGAAATATACAAAGTTCCGCCCGGAAGCGCGAGAATATCAACCGGACGTCCGAGCGCCCCATCGCTTGTCAGCCACCCTGCCATAAAGTCTTCTTCGCCAAGATACTTTCCATCCTTATCAAGCTTATATCTTACGATCTTATATCCCGCCGGAGTGCTCCGATTCCACGATCCGTGATATGCGACCAGAAGGTTATACCACATATCTTCGGGCCAGCCTTCCTCGGGAATATAGGCGAGCCCCAGCGGAGCGGAGTGCGCCGGAATGTCTATATATGATGGAGTCTCAAAAGGCTCCATGCATGGATTCCGGATATAGGTGTTCTTGTCGAAATCCGCGTCATGTATATTTTTTCCATAGCAAATAGGCCATCCGTAATTCTTGCCGTCTTCGATTATATTTATCTCATCCGGAGGAAGATCATCTCCAAGAAAGTCCCTTCCCATTTCTGTCGCCCAAATTTTTCCGTTCACCGGATGAATTGCCATGAATACTGAATTACGAAGCCCGGTCGCAAAATCCTTGAGATCTTTTGTCCCCAGGTCATAAACCAATATTTTCGCCCGGTCCGCATTCTTTTCGACGCAGACATCGCACGAAGAACCGACGGATATCAGAAGCTTATTCTCGTCGGGACTCGGCATGAACATGATCGTGCGGGTGATGTGCCGGCCGTCCGCGGGCAGATCAACGATCTTTTTCACGTTCGTCGCCGTCAAATTCGCTTTGTCGAAATCAAACTCTGAAACTTTGTCCGTCTCGGCAATATACATCTTGCATTTTTCATCTCCCCCTTCCGCCGCCTCGCACTTGAAAGCAAATCCATGGGGATCGTTCAGATTTTCCGCAACGACACGATTCTCCTCCGCAACGCCGTCATTATTACCGTCGATCAGCGCGTATATCTTTCCCTTGCCCGGGACGCTGACAAAAAGCGATCCTCCCGGCGCGAATTGAAGCACTCTCGGGTCCCCAAGGTCTTTGGCATAGACCGATACGATTGATCCGTCTTTTATGGACAGGGGTTTCTTTCCCTCCTTTATGATATCAACGATATTCTCAGAAGGTCTTTTGACGATCGGCCAGACTCCGCTGAAATTTATCCATAGGAAAATTACGACATACGACAAAACCACGACCAGAATAATGATCACCAAATACTTGATTGTCTTTCTGTTTATAATTTTCAGTTGGATTGGATCCATTGTCTCAATTTAATAAATTATTTCATCCTGCTATTCGCCTGAAGCCCGCATGTCACAGGATAAACTCCAGCAGGAATCCAGAGCAGCAACGCTGTCATCCCTGACTTGCCTGTCCGCCTTTGGAGGAATCAGGGATCCAGGGCCGTATTCTCGATTCCTGGATTCCGGCTCTTTGGCCGGAATGACTCGTGTTTGTCATTCCCGTGAAAACGGGAATCCAGGTTTCGTATTTAATCCAAGTTCTGGATACCCGCGTTCGCGAGTATGACAAGGTGGATAGATTCCGGCTCTTCGGCCGGAATAACACTTCTTGCATCATTCTAATAAATTCCGATATAGATCTTTCCATTCAGGATTTGACTTCTCGATCAATTCTATCTTCCATTTTCTTTTCCATTTCTTAAGAAGCTTTTCTCTTTCAATAGCACTTCCTATATCAATTGCATCTTCGTAATATACAAGATTATGAACAGAATATCTTTTTGTAAATCCATCTATTAAATTATTTTTGTGCTCGGAAATCCTTCGTATCAGATCATTCGTTATACCGATATACAAAGTTCCATTTCTTTTACTTGCAAGAATATAAATAAAATAACGTTTCATGAATGTTTTTTTATATGTCATCCCTGACTTGCCTGTCCGCCTTTGGAGGAATCAGGGACCCGCTCGATTCATGGATTCCGTGTCAAGCACGGAATGACAAAATAAACAAATACCCTTTACTAGTAAGTGCAACATATCAGATTTGTCATTCCTGCCCCGTATCAGATACGGGATAAACTCCAGCAGGAATCCGGAATGACAAGATGCATGAATGGATCAAGATTCCCGACTCTCGCTCCTCCAAAATATTTTCTTATCCTTCAACCACTCCGCAACCGCTTTCTTCAACGATACCGGCAGAACTTTTTTCCCAGCGAATTCATCAAGGGAAAGCAGCTCGAACTCCAGATGATCTTCTCTGCTCTTGAACTCATACTGAAACACCTCGGCTTCGAAAACAAGATTTATTTCATGATGTTCATATGAATCCCTGAAAATATTTTCCACCGCGCCAATGAATGCCGTTTTTCCGATCCTTGCTCCCAACTCTTCAAGGAATTCTCTCTTGAGAGCAATTTCCGTCCTCTCGCCTTTTTCAACATGCCCGCCCGGAAAAAAATAATGGCCTTTTTCCTTCGCCCTGCAAAGCAAGATCTTTCCGTTTTGGACAACGACCGCCCTTGCGATCACTTCGAAATTTTCCGGATGTTCCGACATATCATTTTAATTTATTTATTAGCTTTTCAAGATATTCTTTGGCCATAAGCTGTTCTTCTATGCTGTTTTCAAGTTCTATCGCCACAAAATCGGAAAAATACTTCCGCGGATAGTTCTTGAGGTAATCGAATTCAGATAGGTCTGCATATTCATGCGAATCATATCGGATGCTCAATCGGTCATATTTGCTTCCATCGTCGCTTCTAGTTTCTTTTTTAATTGCGCTCAAATGATTGCATCCGATACGGTATCTTTCCATAAGGTCTATATTATGCTTGTATTTCTCCTTGTACAATATCCTGTCGTTCTCAAGATGCGAGAAATCGACGCAGATCCCCGCGAACTTTTTGATCTCCTCTTCGTCCAAGGGATAATATATATTCTCGACATAGATCATCTGGGCATATTTGGAATAGTCAAATGCGAAAGGATATTCCCTGTTCGTATGCACATTGAATACCCGGGTTTTGAATCTTTTTACAAGATATTCTATTTCCACAGGACCCATGTCACTCCTCAGGTGCACATATGGTATGCTTTTCACCGACGATCTCTCCAGTATCCCATAGACTTCCTTTCTTTTCACAGGATCAAGACACGTCGGAAAAAACGCAACCTCCTCAAGGGCTAGTCTGTTTATTTCGCCGATCTTATCCTTCCATTTCGATCCGGATATCGTCGTTATCGTGGGAAGCAGCTTCACAAGATGCCCGCTCCCTTCATTTTTTTTCATTTGATATTTTCATTATTTTTAGGACCGGCCTCAGCATTCCTGGCGATCACGCTCACACCGACCAAAAAAGAGATCACCGCGTATATGAATGCGAATATTTTCAATGTGAAAAGCCCCGAGACGTTGCTTAGGAAGAATATCGGATCAAGAACCGCCTTCGTCATCATCAGGGAACCGGCATTCATGCTCCCTCCTTGCGGTACAAAAAATATAAAATAGAATATCAGCAGAGCGGGCAAAAGGAAAAACAGCACTGAAAACATTATAGCGACGATCCGAAGGAACAACGAATGATGCCCCGAATTCAAAAGACCTCTATACATATCCCCCTCCATGCGTATCGTTTGCATCGGATCAAAACTTCCGTTCGGGATCCCAAGTTCTTCGGGAGTAGGGATCTTTTCATCTTTGTTGATCTCTTCCGCCATAATTTTAATTCCTTAAAAGGCTTATTCCCAGACCCGAGATCTTGCTTCCGGCATATATCAGAATGAAAATGAATATGGACCAGCTCGAAAGATTCATCAGTTTCGGGATCAGGTCCGCCGGAACCAATTTATCAAATTGCTCGCTTATGCTGTTTTGGACCATGGCCTGAGTTTGAGCTTGCTGCTGCGCCTGAAGATCCTTCAGCTGGGCCGGACTGAGATTCTGCAATTTTGACGGATCGATAGTTTCGATCTTGGAAGAATCCGCCGCCGCATTTTGCGCCTTCTCTGAAACTGCCGGAGTTGCAAATATCTCCGGGGCCTTCGTTTTTCCCGTGAAAACCGAGTATGAGGAATATATTCCCCAGAAGATCACAGCCAGCCCCAGGCCAAGAAGCGCCCATCCGGCTATTTTGTTTTGCGCTGAATCCATATTTTTATGTTAATATTTAATCTTCATATTTTGAAGCTTCTTTTCTGTATCTGCAATAATCGCAATCCTCGCCGGCCTCCGGCAACGATCTTCCAACAAGACAGAGATGCGCGTCTGTTATTGCCTGTTCGATCCAATCTCCGCTACCGGTATATGGGATGATCTTTATGTCGAATTCCAGTTTGGCATCAAAAGCCTCTTTATCCGCATCGCCGTTGCAATATACGAAATATCCCGTATCGGAAACCTTGAAACCGTTCTTTTTGAAAAGCCACTGATAGACCTCCATCTGGCGCTTATATCCGATCTGCCAGGGCGCATCCAGATTCACTTCCTCCGTTTTTGAAGTGGCCTTGTAGTCAACGATGATAAGCTCTCCGTCCCGGTTCGCCCAGACATCGTCAACTCCTCCCGTGATCAGGAAATTCGTCGGCTTGTGATGATATTGGATCCCCCTTCGGAGCGAATCTCTCCATTCATCCATCTTTTCGTGCCGGAATGGGACCGCATCGATGCCGTATGCTTTCATAAGTGGATGCGCGGTTTGCTTTGCTCTGTGAATGTCGAACTCCTTCTTCAGGAGCGAATCGACCGCCGAATTCAGGCTGAACGGGAATCCCGGAGGCTGAGCAACACCTAATCTCCGGTCAAGATAGAAACACCTGGGACAATTCAAAAACAGATCGATCTTTGACCGGCTCAATCTGAACGGCTTGTCCGAATCCGGATCGAACGCGCCTTTTTTTCTTGGATTATAATATTTCGTCATAATAGTGCTGATTCGCTGGACTTGACCTTATTGAAATTATACCTTAAATGGTGATAAAATAAAAGTCGGCTAACTTATTAGCCGATATGGGTTTTGCTCTTATTTTTTGATCCAGGACTTCTTCATGATCTTTTCTTCGTGTCTCTGCTCGGATTCGATCTTCGGGAAAAATTCTCTCGCAACCTTGTCTCCATAGATCGCTGCAAACATCTCCCTGACCACAGATTCGTTGTGGACATTGTAACCATCGGTTATCCACGCATTCTCATATAGAACGCCTTTCAATATTTCCCTGTCTTCTGCGACTCCGGAATCCTTGATCGGGATTTCCTCGATCTTATATTCCTCGCATATCACCTGTATGCCAAACGCTTTCCACATGAACGGTATCTTCGCGATGCCATACGATTCTATTGTCTCTTTGGTTTTCAATACTCTCACTATTTCTTTTTCGACAGTCATCGAAATGAATGGCTTGACGGACTCGATGACACCCTCGATAAGAAAAGGGTTTCCTTCATAAACGACTTTCAGATTAAGCCTTTCCCCTTCTCTTTTACGAAGATCATCCATTCTTTCTTTCGAAAACGACCATAGCGACATGTTTATCCCTCCGTTTTTACTGACTCAAATATAGCACAAACCTGAAAAATAAATCAAGGAGCTATTGATTTCCTGCCGGAAAAGAGTAGCATTAATGAAGGTGATTAAATGAGAAAAGGATATCTGAGCCTGATGGTCACCACAAGCATAATGCTCATGATAATATTGATCCGCACAATAAACAAAGCCGCATTGGAGGGAATATCCGTCTATATCGCATATTTGGCGGCGCTCTTGATCGCATTCATGGGCACAAAGATCAATAAAAAGAAAAAAATCGACGCGTCCGACGGCAGAATAGCTGTTTTGTCCCTGAGCATGTTGCTCATGTCGTATATTGGCGCAACATACGCGCCATATCTCCTGGGATTTCCGGTCGCTTCCCTGTCCGCCGGCATAAACATAAAATATCTTGTGCACTCGCTCAAGAAAACAGTAAAAGAAAGTGAAGGCGATTAGCCTTTATTTTTTATTCCAGGAAGGAACATCGGAACTTCTTCCATATAGTCTTTATAATCCTTGCCAAACCTTTGAAGCAGAAACTTTTCTTCGATCTTCATCCAGCTCAAAAGAACTGCATCCATCCATAATACACTGAGCAGGACAAAATAATCAGGATACAGGAAGAATACTCCCCATGAAAGAACGAGGTCAGCTGAATATATGGGATGCCGTACAGAAGAATATACTCCCGTCATTATCAGCTTCGTGATCCCGCTTACGCTTTTTGCAGCTTCTTTATGAACTCTTATCGCGCCCGTGAAAAAATATATCCAGTAAAACAGAGCCGGAACAAAGAAGATCTCTGTCATTTTGTTCTGAAATACGGGCTTTGATAGAATACTGCCGCCGTCCATGCCGTATTTTTTGAATAACACACTCAGGAACATGATACCCGCGACAACGATCGCCCACATCAAAACAGGACTTGCCAGTTTTTGGGGATCAATTTTATATATCATTTTCATATGGCTGGTATTATGTATAAAAAAGCGGCTTTATTGCCGCCCTTCTTCCTTTGGATCTTCTCGGGTAATTTATTCAAAATTCCCTCGAAATCGAAAAAATCTTCATCGTCTATCATTTCCCTTTTGATCTCCAGAGGCCTCATCCGGTTCAGAGACTGCAGGTCTCCATTCGATCCGCTTTCGTTCTTCACCTCGATCAATTCGCGCTTCAGCTTGCAAAGCCTTATGGACCGATCCGTCTGGCCGGGAAACAGTATGATGAATTTTTTTCTGAACACAAGCCGTACATAATTTCCCTTGCCGGTCATCACAGGAGCCGTGCTATATCTCATCCCCTGAGATTCGAATTCTTTCGAGATGTCGCAAAGTTCATCCTCTATCGAGTAGCCTTTGCGCTCGTTGACGCTCGCCAGCAACTCGGAATATTCCCTGTTCAGCTCCCGCATCGTTTCTTCCCGGAACAGATTTTGTATAATGTCCATTCCTCTTATCCTATCCTCGCTTCCGTTTATCCAATCATTCATATTTTTACTCCTCTTTCACAATGCTACACCCCGCATATTCTGAGTCAAAATATTTATCAACAGCCGTTTGGCCGACCGCTCACAAAAGCCACGAAGCAACTGCGAAATAAATGACAACGCTCAAAGTATCCTGAATGATCGTTGCGATCGGACCGCTCGCATTGGCAGGATCGAATTTGAACTTTCCCAGCGAATATGGGATCACAAGTCCTGTAAAAAAAGATGAAAGTATAGCAACAAACAGAGCGATCCCGAGAACAACCCCCACCATCACATTGCCATACAGGATCAGGTTGAGCGCAAAAAGCGCCAAACTCGAAAGGACTGCGATCAAAAAAACCACCTTCAGATGTTTCAGAAAATATGAAAGAAAGTTGAAATTAGGCATTACGGCAAGATCTCTGATTATGAATGCCTCCATCTGGGTTCCGACGGCATCGGCCATATAAACGATCAGAGGAATGAACGAAGCAAGTATGATATTCTTTTCGAGAGTATCTTCAAAACCGGTGATTATCTTTGCCATAAGCACTCCGCCCAAAAGGCCGATAAAAAGCCACGGGAACCTGTGTTCAAAGGACCGGAAAACCGACAGATCGAATATATTGTCTATACCGACCTTCGATCTGTGGATACCGGCTATTTTCATGAAATCTTCCGTCGCCTCTCTGTGAACTATTGATGTTATCGCATCGTTGGAAACAACTCCCAAAAGATTATCATCCTTGTCCACAACCGGGATCGCCTTGATATTGTTCTTGAGTGCAAGATAAGCAACCCTTTCCTGGTGCGTATGGGGCCTCACGGTCACAAGCTCCGTCTTCATTATGTCTTTTACAAGCCTTTCTTTCGGTTGCCGGAAAATGTCCTTAATGCTCAACACGCCCCTTAGCTTTCTGTCTCTCCCGTCCACAACGTAAACATAGTTTATCGTTTCGAAATCCTTCATTTGCTTTTCCAAAAGCATTTCGACCTCCTTTACGGAAGAAGTGAGATTTATGGTCGGGATCTTCGTTGTCATGATCCTGGCCGCAGAACTCGCCGTTATTTCATGATTGCCATTCCCATTTTTGCCTGTCCCCATAGTTTTGAATAAATACTAATATATATGCTATTTTATTATACCAAATATATTTGCATTTTACCAAATAAAAAAAACAGCCTCAAAAAGCTGTTTTCAACTTTAATCCAAATCCACCCCAACCCTCCTTTATCAAAGGAGGGAGCTGAATTCCGTAATCAATACTATCTGCCTTTAGCTTCACATTTTGAATTCCAGTTGCAAGTTTTAAATTATCAGTTATACGTTTTGGGTTGTTGTCGGTTTGGGCGGGAATTTTGGAGAATTGGGAGAGAATCGAGGAGAAATTGGAGAGAGCGGAGAGATTGATAAAACCTTTTCTTGCAGCAATTCCATGAATTCTGTCAAAATTAGAAAAAACAGCATTCACATATGCTGTTTAATCACACAACATTAACCACTCACATCAACTAACAAAACATTTAAATAACGATTCTATATTATACCAAGATCCAATAAATATCCAATAAGATAAAAATGTAAGATAAGGTGAAAATATAAAAATAAACTTATCAGATAAAGATATTTTAAGCATCGAAAACAAGAATATAGAGATACCAGCTATTATTAGCGAGGCATAAAATGAAAAGAGAATAAAAATAAATGGCGTGACAAGTGCAAGAATCATTGCCATTGCAAGCATTAATCTTTCACGATTACCCATTCTTCCTATTTCAAATAGATACATTATAACAACGGCAATTAGAGATACAACTATCAAAGCAAAAACAGCATTGAATAAAGAATCATAAAACTTCATTCCCATAGGTAATTGCACTATTTCGTTACATTTGCTTGAATCTCCAGTTTTATCAAATTCCTGTATTAAATTGGAATTATTTCTACCAACATCGCTTCTGTTATAATTTTCTATAAATGCAAATAATAGAATACTTGTCAGAAGCGATAGCAGTACCAGCCCGATAGCTATTAATTTAATCTTTTTCATTGTTATTAAATATTATGACAATTTAATTATATTCGAATAGATCTTGAACAAATAAATTTTAGAGAAAAGAGTTTTTTGGCTCTTTTCTCTTTTCATTTACATTATATTATAAGGCACCTCCCAGAACTTCAGATCTTTGTAGAAATATTCGATATCTACTTTTGATTTGCCCCATTTGGCATGCATCAGAATTTCCATTCTGACTGACTGATAAGTCCTTTGTTTATACCACTCGGGCGCATTCATTACAGAATATGCCATATCGTCCAAAAGATATGTATTCCCTGCTGCTATACTTTTTCGACCCTCATCGGTATAATAAAATCTTACTCCGAACCCGCATGGCCCAGAATTATATTTCAGATCATATTCTACGTAATCGACATACTTTTGCATGCTCGATGCAATTTCGCTATGTTCATAACGAACTGCGGTGTGTTCGCATGATGTTCCCTTGCTTACTGTATAGTATGTCTTTGCCTCAACTGGCATCACTGCCATTGCAATCATTACGAAGAGCAATATTGCTATTATTCCCATTCTTTTTAAGTTCATCTTATCACCTTTTGTTTGCTTTGTCCTTTCTTTCTGATTTATTTTATGATTTTTTGATACTTATCATTTTACTATCATTTTTGAGCTATCCGACCTGTGTTTTTGTTTTGTCTTCGTTTTTAATGTGCTTCATTTTGATTCCTCCCGTTCTCAGCTTGAACTTTATTGATCCAATCTGATAAAATGAATTATATATATATATATATGCTGTCAATAGTTTTCCGGGTTTATTGCATAAAGGACAGTCCTTCGGCCAAGGACTGTCCTTTTTCTGCAAAATATGATCTTGTGCGAATGCTTTTTTAATCAACACCTTTCAAAAAGCTTCCTTCACTTTGAAACTCCCAAGTATCAAAGTGATTTATCCAAATCAAAAAAACAGCTTTAGAAAAGCCATCTTCTTCATGCTTCATGCTTCGTGCTACAAGCTCCATATTTCATGCTCCATGTTTCATGTGCGTGTCGGGGCGACGGGATACAGCTCCGAACAATTTCAGTGCGGTTTGGGCGGGAATTTTGGGGAATTGGGAGAGGGTTGAGGGGAAGTTGGAGAGGGTGGAGAGATTGATAAGTAACAAGATGGAGAAAATAAAATAAAAAAGATAAGTAAAACATTACCTATCCCTGAATAAACACTCTGGTTTATTGCCTTGAAGACATCATTTGATGTCTTTTTGTTGTAATACAGCTTTTCCTTGAGCAAGAATCTCTCTCAGGATCATCTGTCTGAAAAGGTTCTCCACAGATACTGCATATTTTTGTAATTTTTTGTTTTCCTTCTGCCAATTTAACAAATTCAGCCATATGAATCAGTTGTTCTATATCATTATTTTTTTGAATTTGTTCTTTTGTATGTGCCTTTGTCCGCAACCTTCTATTTATTTCGTCTTGTCCGACTTTCCAGAGACATTGACTGCAATGGAATACTTTCAGACCGCCTGAATGAGTATAACTGGTCGCTTTGGAGCCACATATCTCACAAGTTTTATCTTTTATCTCCGCCTCAAATTCCAGTGCTTCCTTTATTTCTTCTTTTGTCATCTCATGCATTTCATAATCTCTTTTTTTATAACTCCAGACTTCTTCGTATATTTTTCTATCCTTCAGCTTTATCCCAGAAGAGATATCAACGATTTCTTCGTATTTACCTGTATTTTCGTCTTTTATGTAATTTGTCATTTTATCCTCCTTTTATTCTATTTATTTTCTTCCTTGCGAAATAATTATAATAAATCATATTTATTACACTTGATCGGCAAGAAATATTTTTAAAGAACGATTTTCGACACGAATTATCATGACTGTACAATCTAGCAGCAATTATTGGCTTTGTCAAGGGCTTTATGCGAAAAATAAATGCGAAAAATAAAGCTCTAAATTCGTTCTCTGTACCAAAAATAACCTTTCAAATAAAAGGTTATCAATGCGGATGTATTTTTGTTTCATGCTACAAGTTCCATGTTTCACGTTGCGTAACTCAAGTTTTACGTTTTATGTTTCGTGTTTCATGTTACAAGTTCCATGTTTCATAATCTTGTCGGGGCGGCGAGAATGTATTATGCATAATAAAAAAAACCGGAAATTGGTTTTTTCCAATCCGGTTTAATTAATAGGGAAACACCCTACCAAACTGCACCAACCGGCTATCAGCCAATTAGCAATTAGACCTATAATCAGGAAGGCAATAAAAAGCCAAAACAATTCCCAAAATGTGGGCATGGGGTAATAACCCACACCAGGTCTTGTATGAGGAGCTTCTTCGCGGCACCGACATTTACAATTATCCCTTGACATATCTACTCCTTCTTGTAATTTGTGCTTTGATAATGCTATTTTCAAATTCGATCCAGTTTAGATTATTATCTCTATTTTCAATGAACTTCATTTTGATTCCCCCTCTTCTTAATAATCCTATTAAGATTTTGTGTTTCAAATATACCACATTTCCGCTTTATGTCAATTACGGCAATTTTTATGAAACTCTATTTATTTTTCTAATTAAACTTATCCGCAAAGATAAAATGGTAATAGCATTCACAAAAAAACAGCCTTCAAAAGCCATTTTCTTATTGTCCCGTGTTTTACGTTTATTTTCGAATGTTGTAATTTTTCGACAGTCGTCTGATATTTACAACAATAATATCCCATCACACGTCCCAATCCTCATCTCGGCAAGCTGATCTTGAATTCCTGTTACAAGTTTTAAGTTATACGTTTTGAGTCTTTTCTGTCGGGGTGCCGAGATTCGAACTCGGAATCCCTTGGTCCCAAACCAAGTGCGATAGCCGTTACGCCACACCCCGGGGTCATATATTTATGTTAAGCAAGTACCTTCGGAACATTATCTGCAGTGTGATATAAGACATTACATCTATTTCTCAAATTTCCAATGTCTAATTTCAAATTTTTAATAAATGTCTAATGTTCTAATATCAAAATAATATTGAATCTCGCTTACCCATCAATTACTTTCTAATGATATATTAAAGCGAGAAAATGTCAATTATGAAAAGAGAAGGCATTATTTGCCTTGCTCATTCAATTGAAACTCCTTTTCTTTCTGCTCGATCTCTCTGTCAAATTCCCTTAGCAAGGCCACTGAAAGATCAAGTTGAGCATCCGCCGCGACAAAAGCCGCAAGCAAAGCCGCACCGGCAAATGTATAAACCGCCGTTTTGTATACACCAGTGAAATAATTCAAACCTATCGCGGCCGCCACAAGCAGCAAAAATACGCACATCAATTTCTTCACCGTAGTTCTTGTTTCCTTTTCTTTCGCCTTATATTCCAGACTTATCATGCAAACACCTCCGATCTATATTTGCAACTTTATATTATACACAAAATACTGAAATTGTCAATGAAAAAAGACCGCCATGGCGGCCTAGCCTCGAAGGAGCATTTTGCCCTTCATTCTCTCCATTGATACAGCTATTTCTTCCTCCATAAAACCCTCTTGCTTGAGTTTTTTTTCGATAGTTTCGATCCTGGGTTTCCTGCCTTTTTTTACGGCAGAATAAACTTTTAGAAGTCCTATGCATCTTCGGATCCTTGAGAGTTTTTCAAACTCTGCCGCGATACCGACAGCAGCGCCCGCCAAAAAAGGCTCCACTGATTCTTCTTTCACCAGCCTCCCGGCGATCTCTTCCATTCTTTCCCCTCTCGCAAGAGCTTCTCTGCACTTTCTGATCTGCATGTCTTGAGCATAGTTTAGCTTGCAATCGAAAAGATTGGACAGATCGCCCTTGAGCGTAAAAGGTATTTTCTTATGAAGATCGCTGAGGAACAGCTTTGTCGCGTTGCTTCCGAGAGACAAAAATCTTTCGTCATCCAAATTCCTTAGAAGGTCCGAAAGAGAAAACTCCCTCCCTGACTTCCGAATAATATATTCAGAAGATCTTTTTATTGCGTGATCCCAGTCGTCGCCCATGAATTCTTTTGATACCGTGATATTATTTTCCATTTTCTATCTGCCTCCGATCTTTCCATGTCTTTTTGAATGATCATTCATTCTATATTTTATGTTAGCTTAATTTCCGCTGATGTCAATATTCCCCTTTTTTATGCCGATCATTTTACTATTAACATATAATGCTATAAAATACAGCTATGGACGACTATGTGAAATTAGCCAAGAATGCCATAGAAACACACATAAGAACCGGAAAGATAATTGAAGTGCCCAAGGGCCTGCCGGAAGAGTTTTATAATGTGCAAAAGGGAGTATTTGTCACGATATATACGAAAAAAGACAACGGAAAAGAACTGCGCGGCTGCATAGGCACCTTCCGGCCGACAAAAGACTGCGTTGCGCAAGAGATCATCGATAACGCCATTTCCTCGGCCATACACGACTACAGGTTCAGCCGGATATCCGCGGACGAACTTTCGGATCTTGAATATGAAATCAGTCTTCTAAACCCTCCGGAAGCGATCGACTCGACCAAACGCCTTGATCCGATTAAATATGGCGTGATTGTAAAAAGCAAAGACGGAAGGACAGGACTTCTTCTCCCGGATATAGACGGCGTCGAAACCCCCGAACATCAGATCTCCATCGCCTGCCAAAAAGCAGGAATTGATCCGGGATCAGAAAAGATACACTTATACAGATTTACAGTTGAAAAACATAAATAGTAAATTTGATATTGAATATTGGATATTAAATCTAGGACTTACGCGTTTGCTTCTTTTTGTCATTCTGAATGAAGCGAAGCGTAATGAAGAATCCCGTTGAATAGCAATATTCTTTTTAATGGACGAGATCCTTCGACTGCGCCCTGCTGGGCTTCGCTCAGGATGACATCAAACGCGTAAGTCCTAAAATCTTAATATTCAATTTCCAATATCCAATATTTTATATTCGCATGAAAGACAAAATTATAATCGCAGATGTCATTCCAGCCGCCAAATTGCCGAAAGAAGTTTCGCAATTTTTTAGCTATGCGGTTCCCGCAGAGTTTGAAGGAAGGATCAAAAAAGGCTCGATCGTCAAAATACCCTTGCGCAAGAAAAATATCGCCGGGGTTGTTTTTGATCTTCACAAGAAAGATGCAACGGAGATAAAATATGCGTTAAAGGATATAAGCGGATTTTTCGAAGATTGCTCCGAGCTTCCGCCTCAGCTTATCGAGCTTTCGGAATATGTTTCATCATATTATCACTCGCCTATCAGCCTCATCATAAAAACGATACTTCCCGAAACCACGAAGAACAAGTCCCGGAAAGATGTGCATCTGAACGGAAACGTGCACATAGATGGAATACCGGAGGATAAACTGAAAGGGATACCTTCCGATTTGAAATCCAAAAACCTGCTGATCCATGATCAAGGCTCCGGACGGCATCGCCTGTACTTGGAGATCATAAGGAAGCTCAGGACGGAAAACGGACAAGCCCTTCTTCTGTTTCCTGAATATTTCGACATATATAATTTCTCTTCGTTCTATATAAACGCTCTTGGAAGGGAGAATGTTTCCATTCTCACAAGCGACATCACCGAAAATCTGTATTATCAGGAATGGAAAAAGGTCATGGACGGCAAAGCGAAGCTCGTGATAGGAACGCGCCAGGCGGTTTTCGCGCCATTCAAAGACCTGCGCCTCGTGATCGCAGACAGCGAACACAGCTCAAGCTACAAGCAATGGGACATGAATCCGAGATACAATGCGACGAATGTTTGTGATAAGCTTTCCTCGATCTGGAACGCAACTCTCGTGCTTTCCTCCCCGTCGCCTTCAATCGAAACTTTTTATAAAACAAAGAATGGAAACCTTGCCGCAATAAATATCGCGGAAAATTCTCCTGAAAAACAATACACTATCATCGACATGAAAATGGAACGTGAAAGAAAGAACTTTTCCGTTTTTTCGGAAAAATTGAAAGAGGATCTTTTGGACGCGATCTACAAGAGAAAACAGGCAGTGATATTCATACCGAAGTTGGGCCTTAATACGGTCACAAAATGCAAAGACTGCGAATATATGGCGCACTGCGAAGATTGCAAGACCCTTCTCTTGTCTTTCAAGGACAATCTCTATTGCTCGCACTGCAAGAAAAAATTCGACCTCATGAAGAAGTGCCCGAAATGCGGAGGTCAGAACATTTCATCTTTCGGCTATGCGATCGAAACGGTTGAAAAAGAGATCAGAAGCATGTTCTCGGATAAGAACATAAAGATATCCCGCCTCGACAGCACCACCGCGGAAAACAGATCGCGGCAGAAAAAGATCTATGAAGATTTTACAGAGGGTAAGATCGAAATTCTCATCGGTACTCAAATGGCGATCAAGAATTGGAATCTTGAGAATCTCTCCCTTGTTGCGATCCTGTTTCCCGAGATCTTCTTCAATCAGCCGGACTTCAGATCGCGAGAAAGGTCCTTTCAATTCCTTTTGGGCCTGAAGAACGAAGCAAGCGCATCGCGCCAGATCGTCATCCAGACATTCAATAAGGAAAACGACGCATTCCTGACGCTAGAGGGCGATAACATTATGGATTTCTATGAAAAAGAACTTCAATTCAGAAAAAGCGCATCGAAGATCGGATATCCCCCATTTTCAAGTCTTATAAAGCTCATATACAAAAATGAGGACAGGATCAGATGCAAAAAAGAAGCTTCGGAGCTTTTTGATTTGATCTATAAAAAAATAAACTCCGAAAAAGAGCTCAGCGATAATTTTGAAATCATCAGGCCTTATCCTGCGCAAAGCTTCAGAGAGCATGGCAAATTCAAATATTATATAGTGATAAAATGCGCTTCAGGCGACATCGCGAAAAGAGATATCGTTCTCAATGAAGTAAAAAAAGACTGGATCATTGATATTGATCCAGATAGCTTGCTATGAATCGCGATGCGATTCCTTTTTATTTTTTATAAAAATTCCGATCGCAGACAATGCCAGCGCCGCTGCGATGAATTCATAAGGAAATGGATTCATCGTAAGCATCGATGCGGCAAAAAATGCCAGTGCCGTCAGATACAGCCTCTTCTTCAGCGTCATTGGCCGCCTTCCTGGCCGGGAATATTCAGATCCTGATTCGAAGCATAGTTCATATAAACGTGAACATGCGATTTCCTGACCCTGTCGCTTGTCCGAAGATTCGAAAGCAATTCAAAATGCTTGTAAAATCTCTCATATCCTGGATAAAAAAAGAAGGTGTCCAAATATCTTACGATATTTTCTTTTTTTATGTTGAAATCTTTCATGAGATCATTCGGAATTATCGGTTCATCGTTTTCTTTCAGTCTTGCTATTTTTCCAAGATCTACCCCTGAGACTGCGTCTCTTCCGCTGAATATCGAAACCATCGAGAACATATCGATTATATCGATCTTATAGCCATTCGTGAATTCCCGCTTGTTGTCCAATATCCAGTCGAGTTTTCTCAGCACTTCCATCGGAGTAAAATCGCCTGCGAAAACTTTGTTGTGGTTTTGATGCATGAAATTGGGCATTGAGATCACGAGATCGAAATCCATTTCGACCGAAACGCTTTTCAGCTTGTTTATTTGCGATTTATCACGCCCGTTCTTTATATAGATCTTCACTTGCGAAGACAAGGTTTGCGGAACGAAATGATGGCATCCTGTCCTTTCGAGGCTGATCCCGACCTTTTGAAGCTTTTCGATATGCTTCAATGAAACGACATAGTACTTGATGTCTATATCATCCCTTTTTTCGACGTAATGTTCAATTTTTTCCGCCATTTCGGATCTGTTTCTGGAAACTATGATACACGCATAAAGGCGGTATCCATTTCTTGTAGAATTACCCTTTCCGTTTTCTTTCTTCAAGCAATTGCCTCCTTAATGTATATTTTAAAAGAACAGGAAACATCCTCCTTGTTCTTTTGTTTTCTGATAATAAAAACTTTTTTGTTTTATGTTTATATTCTACCATTAGATATGAAAAAGTCAAAACCGGCCGGAAATATCCGGCCGGCGCTTTGCGAGTTTGCATGAAACGTTCTATCTTTCCCTTTTTCCCGCAATAAATTCTTCCAGCATCTCTCTGGCTTTCGCATCGGTGTATTGTTTGTAGGGAAATTTCATGAAATATGCACTGGCGGATTCCAGGACTCCGCCCACGCCCCTGTCCAATGCCAGCTTTGCGCACCTTATGGCATCAACAGCCACTCCGGTCGCGACAGACTTGTCTTCAACGTCCAGCTTCACATCAAGGAAGATCGGAACTTCTCCGAACGACCTTCCCTCGATCCTGATATTTGCGATCTTCCTGCTCTTCAGCCATGGCACATAATCGCTGGGGCCGATATGGATATTATCGTCTTCCAGCCTCTCCGACATCTGACTCTGCACGGTCTCGGTTTTGCTGATCCTTTTGAACTTGAGCCTTGAATGTTCCAGCAGATTCAGGAAGTCGGTATTTCCTCCGAAGTTCAGCTGATACATTCTGTCCACTTTGCCTCCCCTTTCCTTGAAAAGATTCGCAAGCACTCTGCTAAGAATGGATGCGCCAAGCTGGCCCTTGTTGTCGTCTCCCATGATCGGAAGCCCCGCATCCTCGAATTTCTTGATCCAGCCGTCATCGGACGCTATGAATTCCGGAATAAAATTAATAAAAGCGCACTTGGCTTTTATGGCTGATTCCGCATAGAATCTTGATGCCTGAAAGCTTCCCACGGGAAGATAATTCAGGAGAATATCCACGTTGGCCTTTTTCAATTCCGACACTACATCGACATCTTTTTCTTTGGACACTTCAACCTTCGTTCCGAGATATTCGCCAATCCCGTCCAGCACGGGCGCTTTCTGCACCCTTATTCCCATCTCTTTGACATTCGCAATCCTGACGGTGTTTGTCGTATTCGGATCAAAGATGGCCCTGGACACATCCTTTCCGACCTTGTCCTTGTTTACGTCGAAAGCCGCCACGACCTTGATGTCGGAAATTTTATATCCGCCCAGATCAGGATGCATCAATCCGATATTTTTTTTCTTCTCTCTATAAAACTCAATGCCCTGAACGAGCATTGACGCGCAATTCCCCACCCCGGCTATTGCGATCCTGATCTCTCTTTTGTCTTTCTGTTTTTTTGTTTTTGTTTTCATATTATTTTATATAAAATATTGATTAGCCGCTGGAATAATTATACATCAAAGTAATTTATGGAACAAACGGATCACTTATGCACAGCCAATTTCATAAAATGTAT
The DNA here is from genome assembly GCA_041661265.1 of Candidatus Paceibacterota bacterium. Taxonomy (NCBI): domain Bacteria; kingdom Bacillati; phylum Minisyncoccota; species Minisyncoccota bacterium. The sequence goes on from JBAZUT010000002.1 coordinate 48,882, forward strand.
TGACTATATATTATTTTTCAGTAAAATGATGAAAGCACCTTAAATCGGCTTTACAAAATTAAAGCATTTTCGGTGTCAGAAAAGATACAAAAAGAGGAAATAACATGGCAAGAAATTTTACAGACGAAGAAGAAACAGATAGACAAAAGAGAAACATATTTAGGTGTGCTCTATCGCACATCAGTGCGATCATTGTCGCGGCTGATGGTACGATGGGAGCTTTTATACACAAAGCATTCACTGGAAACAGTAATCCACCGCTGTATATTTCCTAAAGTGCGATATCTTTTCGGGAGGGGTCCAAAAAGACCTCCTCCTCAACTATTTTTTTTATCAACGGCATGCGCTGTTTTTTTTGTTCGCCTTTGCCGGATAGTTCAGACATAAATACGGATGATATAAACAAAAGAAATAGCCCCGCAATGCCTCGGCTGAACAAGACGGGTTCGGGAAGAATTCCGCCGAGGCACCGCGAATGAACTCGCGGTGTTTCATTCATGAAAGAAATATTGCTTATTGATTGATAATAAGATAGTATTAAAAAGAACTAAATATATACACAAACTATGAGAATCACGTCTTTATTATTCGCATTTCTGACCGTCTTCTCGCTTTTTATCGGAAACGGCGCCTCGGCCCAGCAAACCCCTGAGGCGCAAAAAACGCGGGTTGTATATTTTTATTCCGTCGATTGCCCGAAATGCCAGATCATAAAACCTTTCCTTGAGCAGGTCAAGAAAGATTATGCCGGCAGAATCGAGTTCCTTGAACATGACGTAAAGGAAAAAGAGGAATGCAGACAGCTTTTCTATAATTTCATACAAAAATATAACGTCCCGGATAAAGAAGCGGGAACCCCTATTGTTTTTGTCGGAAATAAATATTTCGCAGGACCTTCGGATATCGAAAATGGCCTTAATAACAAATTAGAGGAAGTGCTCAACAGTAAAGAAGATCTGCTTTTTGACTGCCATGAATTTCTGGACAAATGGCCGAATGTCCAGAAAATAGATTTTCTGGGCGGCGGCGGAGGCGGAGAAGTCTGCGGGATCGATTCTGAATTCTGCCCTATACAAAATAACGGCGCTCAGAAAAAAGTATCCCTGGCCATGATCGTCACGACCGCCGCAATAGACTCGATCAATCCTTGCGCCATTGCCGTGCTTATTTTCTTGATTACCATTCTTGTCTCACTAAAAGCGACAAAAAAACGCATGGTCGTGATAGGTCTTTTCTATATAGGAGCAGTTTTTGTGACATACTATCTTGCGGGACTTGGAATAATGAGGATAATAACCCAGTTCAGCATTGCAAAAGAGATCGGTACTATTGCCGGATTGATCGTGCTCTTTGCAGGCTTTCTTGAAATAAAAGAAGGGCTGTTCCCCGCCGGAAAACAGCTCCTTCGCATTCCGGAAAACACAAAACCTATCTTCTCAAAGTTCCTGAAAAAAGGCACGATACCGTCAGTGATCATTGCCGGGATCCTGGTTTCGGCCTTCGAGCTGCCATGTACCGGCCAGGTCTATCTTGCGATCCTAAGCATGCTGAGCGGCGAAGAACTTCAGGCGCAAGGCTATTTCTATCTCTTTATCTATAATCTGATCTTCGTCCTCCCGCTCCTGGTCATCCTGCTTATTGCCGCCTGGGGTTTTGACATCAAAAAAATGGACAGCATGAGAAAGAACACCAGAATGCATATAAAACTTGCCATGGGAATTATCATGATAGTTTTGGGATTATTCCTGCTCTTCCAGGACAAGTTCTATTCCATGCTCGGGATATGAAAAAAAAGAGAAATCAGCAGATCGCGTTTCTCTTCGGGTTCGTCCATATGGCGAAGTATGTGGTAATGATATACGACGCTGGAACTGCAAATAATATAGGCCATACTAACATCAAAACAGATGCAAAATCTCTCGCATAAAAAGCTGTCAGTATGCCTATAAGCGAAATTGCAAAAGTCATTGAGTTTATGGAATTCAATCCGCACAGACAGTGTTTCACAGCTGCAACGAATGTCTGTATAAGCAGAAACACAGTCGCGATAGCGAAAAACATCATTGCCATCGATATCGTTATCGTTTCAAAGCCCGCATTATATGCAAATCCGACAATAACATATGTTATTGCAAGCAGTATTGCAAAATATTTGGCCAGTCCATACTTCGATTCAAAAAACAATTTGATTTCTTGTATTTTACTCATTTTATCCCTCTCTCGGATTCATATACTAACCAAGCTGTATTTTAAGCTTAGCAAAACATAGTATCACATATTCACACAATTGTCAACAGATAATTATTTTATGCATGCCGAGTGCGGAGAAAATCCCCCGCCCTCAGCCTCCTCTTTCGAAGAAAACCAGACTTTATTTTCTTCCTTTATTTTCAAGGCGGAGCTGCAGCTTGGAACGTGGAATATTTTGCTGTTTTTGCTTGCTACATAGGCCTTGACCTTGTTTTGGGACGATGTTACAGTACTATCCGGCTTGACGCTTTCCCCGGAAACAGCTGTCGCATTTTGCACTATTCCCGCATTGAACAGATCTTCACAATCAGCGCTTGGCTCTTCGACGGAAACTCCTCTCTCGCCGATACGATCCAACAAATAATAGTATCCCGAAAAGAATCCGAACATGAAAACCATCGCAAAACCGAACAATGAGATGATCGCTTCCCTGTTATTCTTGAAATATTCGGAGATGTCCATATTACCTGATTATTACATTTTTTATTTTTCGGCATCGTCATATCGCCGGATCGGCTTTGAGCAATATAACAATATAACAATCTATCTATGAAATATATATTTTTCCTGGGGCGCATCGGGGAACTTTCCTTTGCCGAAATTCATGCTATGTTTTTGAAATATCGGATCCCGTACAAGATCAGCCATCTTTCGAATAAGATACTTATAGCAGATGCGGAAAATGCGATCAATGCGCCTGATATGCTCGTGCAGATGGGCGGAACCATCAAGATCTCGGAATATCTGGGAGAATTTGACGATTTTGAAGCTTCGATCGTTTCGATAAGGTCCGTCATAGACGCCCTGTTCGAGACGAGAGCCGCCAAAAAGAATATAGGGTATAATATATATTTTAATGCAAGTGCCGAAAAAGATAAAGTTCGCGCTATAACGGACCGCATAAATGACCATTTTTCCGGCCTGAAGAAAGAGCTTGGCAAAGAATCAAGCATGCGCATAGTATATCCGGACAGAACCGGAGAAATAAGCAGCGTCTCCATAATAAAAAATAAACTGCTGGCGAAAGGCGTGCTATTTGATCTCATATTCCTTCCCGATCGGGTCATACTGTCAAAAATTTCCGCCATACAGGATATCGAAAGCTATTCCCAGCGGGACTACAACCGGCCGAACCGCGACGCAAAAGTTGGAATGACTCCGCCGAAGCTCGCGCAGATCATGATCAACCTTGCCGGGCTCAAAGACGGAGACACCGTCTATGATCCGTTCTGCGGAGTCGGAACGATCATGCAGGAAGCCCTCCTCAATGATTATCGCGCCATCGGCAGCGATGCGAATTCCGCGCAGGTCGAGAATTGCAAAAAGAATCTCGGCTGGATCTCAAAAAAGTATGTCCTCAAATATCCGGATTACAAGATCTTCCAGTCCGACAGCGCCCATGCTTATAAAAAGTTAAGGGAAAATTCCGTCAATGCGATAATCACCGAGACCACGCTTGGACCGATCTATAACAAAGCGCCTAATAATCAGGAAATGAACCAGAATTTCAGGCAGATCGAAAAGATCTATCTCAGATTCTTCCAGAATTCAAAGATGATCCTTCGGAATAAGGCGAGAATCGTATTTACGGTGCCGGCCTATCAGATAAAGCCTGATAAATATGTTCTGGCTCCATTTATTGACAATATTGAAAAAATAGGATATTCTATTGTAAGCCTTGCGGATAAGAAGTTATTCTCCGCAAGTACAAGGATCACGGACAGAAATACCATCATTTACTCCAGGCCCGACCAGATCGTGGCCAGAGAAATAATCATGTTCGAAAAGAAATAACTGACATAATTATAATTTTTAAACCATGGCACATAAGAAAGCGGGCGGTACAGCGTCCAACCTGAAAGACAGCAAGCCAAAGTATTTGGGCGTAAAGATATTCGGAAATCAGGCTGTAAAAAAAGGTAACATTATCATAAGACAAAGAGGTTTCAAATACAGGCCGGGAAAGGGTGTTCTGCACGGAAAAGACCACACTATCTTCGCCATAATGGACGGATTTGTGAAATTCACTGAAAAGAAGATCGTGAACTTTGATGGAAACAGAAAAAAGGTCAATTTCGTAAGCGTTGTGAAAGACAGAGTTTCCACGACCAACAAGAAATAGATATTGCATCCTCAAGATAAAAACAGGACTTGGTCCTGTTTTTCGATGTCAAAATCAAAAAAATAGTCTCGAACTTGAGGATCGAGACCTGTTTTATTTTCTGAACTAGAGCTTTTTCGCTTTATTTTTTTTCGGATTTTCAGAGATCATTTGATTATCTCTTTTGCGACCTCTTGGTCGTATTTTTTCAGCTCCGCATCAAGAACCGCCTTTACCGAAGGATCGAATGTGTTGTTGTGATAGATCATCCTGGCGCCATCAATGGTCTCCGACGCAATGATAATGGATGCGGCGAGAAATTTTCCCGCCTTTTCGATCCTCACGGATCTGTTGCTTATGATCTCTTCGAGCTCCGGCCTTTCCTTCAGCGAGCTCCATCTGACGACCATCCCTCCTTGATAAAGAGAATCTATCTGGGTGACGGCAACCATGGTAGTTCCGTGGGGATTGAATCCCAGTTGATATTTGAAATCGTCCAGATAAAGCGCAATTACATATGCCAGCTCGGGCGGATAGCTCAGGAGAAGCATGGCAGTATCCACAAAATGCGCCGGATGATGATCCTTGCTCAGCAGCCCCGTCATTGCCGCTATTCTCTTGGCCTCCGTTTCCTTCACGATCTTCAGCTGATTAGACTGTTCGCTGGCCCTGTGAACCGCCTTATTTCTGAGCTCCAGGATTTTTTTGTTCAACGGCTCTTTTTTATTGCCGAATATCATATCTTTTATTCCCATTCTTTTCACCTCTATTGTAAAGAACTTTTCTTCACTGAAAGTAAACTAGCATAATTTCCATAAAATATCAAACACGCGCGCATAAAAAAATCCCGCTGAATTTTTCAGCAGGAATTGTATGGTATATATTTTCCACACTAGCCGGATATCCACGTCATTCGAGGCCTTCGCGCGCCCTGTTCGTTTATTTTCCCATTATCTGACCCTCCGTTTTGAGTCAAAAATATTTGTCTTCCGCCTTTTTGTTTGCCTATTCCATATCCGTAGTGCGCCGGTTCAAAGAGTTCACTCTCCAATCTTCCGGATATTGTCAGACCGATAAAGAGCCTTCCGTCGCTCCCGATATATTGAGCGATCCCACACCCCTCAGGAGCAATAATGTTCATGCCTTTTGGCCCGGCCTTATCGCCCGTCGTCATTATCGTACAGCCTGCTTCCAGAAGCAGATCTTCAAAGCTTTTTGCTTCCTCTTTGCCCGACTCGTCACCGGCTGCGTCATTGTTCAATGCAGTTTCTTTACCACTGAGACAGATTTCTCTTCCATTCATGAATATCCGGGTCTTTTCTTTGTCCGATCCATGGATCTCATTTTCATTTGAACCGGTTTCACCTTCGTCGTTTTCGCATTCTGTGCCCTTCTTTGTCCCCTTTTCTATCTCTTCCATTTTCCTTTCAGCCTTCTCAAGACTTGGTTTTTCTTGCCTTGAAAGCAGAACCTCCAAAACAGGCCACATGATCGAATCGATCTTGGGATATCCGTCAAGCTTGATGCTCCGGTCATTGTCCTCGCATCTTCCTGTGGCAAAGAGATATATCACCTTTCCCAGTTCATGCAATCCCTCTTCGAGGCTTGTTGCTGTTTCTCTGGATCCGAGATCGATCTCTTCAGTCAAAATATCCTGCTTCTGGAATATATAGTATTTTCCCTCTTCGGCTGCTTTTCCATACATCAAGAAAAGCCTCTCAAACGACTTTAGTAGCTCCTCGTCTTTCTCTTTTCCGATCTTTATCATATCTTCGCTTCCTCCTTTTTCTTTGTGAGCATGATCAATACATTGATTTCAAGGTGCTTTCCTTTGAAGTCCCTCTCTGCCGTGCTGTTTATCTTAAACAGTATGGCGGAAAGAGAGGCAATGCCGGCTATTGTCGTTCAATAAGCGGGATTGCCGATGTTTAACTGATTACTAAGAACCAGCATTTTGACTTATCGCACACAGATACTATTCGTTTATCTTTTAGCTTTTCTTTCAGTTCACCTATGCCCTCTCCGCAAATATGTGATCCTTCCGGTGAGTACACCGTTTCTTTGTCATATTCATCTATAAACCCATTTTTCATAAGCGTTTCGCCACTTGAACAAAGCATATTCACAAGAGATGCTTCTGCATAATATTTCCAGCTGCAATGCTCGGAATCTATAGTTGCCAATCCTTTGTTCAACCAAACAGACACCTCATCCAGATATTTTCCGGCATCTCTTCCGGCTATTTTTTTTCCTGTTTCAATATTAGACAAGATAACCGCATGGCCATAAACTACTTGGACCACTTTATATCCGAATTCTTTTAATGGAAATCGGGCATATGGCTTATCAGGGCTTCCTATGTGTATCTCGTCCCCGCCCTCCTTCGCCTTTGAGAATATATTTGTTCCTTCCGGAGCAAGAACGATCATGGATCCCGCTTCTATTCTCTTATTGGCGTCCTCTTCTCCTTCTTCCACTATATGCACAGTGCAGCCTTCGTCCAGCAGCAAGTCCTTCAAACTTTTTGCCTGTTTTATATTCTTGTCTGCGCCATCATGGACTTCTGTTATGCTCTTCTCAATTTCTTCAATGCTCGGAGCGTTTCCCTTCGAAAGCATTATCTGAAGTATCGGCCACATCATCGAATCGATCTTGGGATATCCGTCAAGCTTGATGCTCGGGTCGTTGTATTCCCAGATGCCGGTTGCGGCATAATAGATCACTCTTGCGAGTTCTCTCAGGCCTTCTTCCTCGCTTGATAGCGTTTCTCTTCCTTCAAGAGATATGCCTTCCGCCACGATATCTTGGGGCAGGATCTTGTAATAGTTGCCTGCCTTGGCTCCTTTTTTGTACAGTTCAAGAAGCTCCCTCAGCGCTGCAAAATAACCCTTATCTGTCTTTTCTTCGATCTTTATCATATCTTCGCTTCCTCCTTTTTCCTTGTAAGCATGATCAATACATTGATTTCAAGGTGCTTTCCTTTGAAGTCCCTCTCTGCCATGCTGTTTATCTTAAACAGTATGGCGGAAAGAGAGGCAATCGGTCATCGTTTTTTTTCGATGGAATAATTGCCAAACATTTTATTCTTATTCGTAAACTTCTTTCAGGTACCACCTATTGGCGACTTTATCTTCTATAGATTCAATATCTCTATTGATGTTCTCCAACATAAATTTAAGCCTCTCTAATCCATGATTTTCTTTCGCTTTCTTATAGTTGAATTCTATTTTATCCAAACTCACTTTATGGATAAATCCCGCCTCGTCGCTTCCATGGTATATTGGAGTATTCATGTTAATCAGACATGTCGTCGGATCGAACAACCAGGTCCACTCACGAGAAAATATATAAGGCTCGCTTCCTTTTCGCGGCATTTTACTATTTCGATATTCGGTATTTATCCATTCAATTATTTCATTTATAAACCTTGCTCCATTTCTTATTTTTCTCCTTTCTTTTATTATTTCCGTCTCTACCTTTTCAATTGTCGGCTTTTCTTCATTTGAAAGTAAGATTTTTAGCATTGGCCAGGAAATTGATTTTATCGGGATATAGCCATCTAGTTTAATACTGGGACAATTATGTTCCCAATATCCGGTAATTTCAAAATATATCAGCTTTCCTAAGTTTTTTAATCCCTCCTCCACACTCTCTGCCCTATTTCTGCGCCGATAATTCGCAATGGTCGAAATGAAATCTTCCGGTTTTCTTCTAAAATTGCTATGAAAAGGATCATCCGGCGAAAAAAGATACGCGGATTCCGGATCCCAATCGGCGCCATCATATTTAGTTTTTTCTGCAAGATTAATCTTTTTCGTAAAAATATCTTCCCGCAAAAACAAAGGATATATCCCTTTTTCAGTTCCTTCACTAAACACTCTAAATAGACTCTTCAATGCGACATGAATTCGCTCGTCATCTTTGTTTTCAATTTTCTTCACCACTGACTCCTCCTTCTTTTCAGATAAATATTCGCTATTTTGATTTTAAGGTACTTTCCTATGAGTCCCTCGCTGTCATACTGTTCAGTCAAACAGTATGACGGAAAGAGAGGCAATTCCGTAAGTCTACTTTGCAACAAACGGAATTGCCGATTTTTTTAGCACACTTTCAGATACCAAGACCCTGTATTATCCGTTATGGATATGGCCTTTTTGCCACTTAATTCGCTCTTCAGCTTTTCAAGGCCCATGATAAAACTTTTTGTATCGGTATATATCCAGAACCTGTTCCAGTCTTTCCCTATCTCCGCCACATCGCTTATGTCTATGAGTCCGTGCATTTGAAGAAAACCGATTCCGACTGAATTCCCCGGAAGCATCTTGAAAAGAGTATGATCTTCTTCCATGGACATCCAAACATATTTGCCCGACCCGAGTGACACCGATTCTTCATAATGCTGCACAAGCCCTATAGCCGCCTGCAGAAGACTGTCGGCACCTGTCATGAAACAGCCTTTCTCGATCAGTAGATCCCATATGCTCTTTGTCTGCGTTCCGGTTATCTTCTCTACCGATACTTTTATGGGTGTACTTGTCACGCCATCCGCATCCTTGATCTTTTTTTCGATCTCTTTGATATCAGGCGGCTTGTCCTTCGAAAGCATCATCTCCAGAACAGGCCACATCATCGAATCGATCTTGGGATATCCGTCGAGCTTGATGCTCGGGTCATTGTATTCCCAGATGCCGGTTGCGGCATAATAGATCACTCTTGCGAGTTCTCTCAGGCCTTCTTCCTCGCTTGATAGCGTTTCTCTTCCTTCAAAAGATATGCCTTCCGCCATGATATCTTGGGGCAGGATCTTGTAATACATGCCTTCCTTGGCTCCTTTTTTGTACAGTTCAAGAAGCTCCCTCAGCGCTGCAAAATAACCCTTATCTGTCTTTTCTTCGATCTTTATCATATCTTCACTTCCTCCTTTTTCCTTGTAAGCATGATCAATACATTGATTTCAAGGTGCTTTCCTTTGAAGTCCCTCGCTGTCATGCTGTTTATCTTAAACAGCATGGCGGAAAGAGAGGCAATTCCGGCTATTGTCTTTCAATAAGCGGGATTGCCAAATATTATTTTCACTGGATCAGATTATCCGTACAGCCGTGCGAACGCCATATTTTTCATCAGTGTTTGACATCAGATGACTCACATGCATGTACACAAGACGGCTATTTTCGTGAAATCCCAAAGAATAAACGGAATCAGGCGAGTTTTTTCCGACAATACCCAAAATATATGGAGTATGCATACCGCCGATATGGGCATCTATCAATTCATTCGTGTTTTCCAGATGGATAATAGCAAGAGTGATCTGGTCCTCTGCGGATATTCCATCTTCTCCCTGATATGCGTCTGCCAAAAGAGATCCTAAATATCTCTTTGGACTCATCCCGCACTCAAGCTGCTTTCGTCCGCCAATAGTCTGACCGCCGCCCTTTGCCGGAAGGCACGCAAGATCCTCAACCAGAAGAACATTGAATGCGGAGCCGCTTGCCAATAACTCTTTTTTGGTTTTATTGGAACCGCCTCTTTGGCGATAGCTCACATTGCCATTCATATCCGCTTCTCTTTCAGTGCTCCAGATAAGAATCGGCTTTTCTGAATCAATATATAGTTTCCGGTTCTGTTCATCGTGATTTTGTTTGGCTCCGAACAATATTTCATTTGCGTCATGCCGCAGGATCAATCTCCCGAATATCTCGACAAGATCGTTGAATTTCATGCCAAATGGAACGATCAGCAATTTGTTGAATCCCTGATCCCACTTAAACTTGAAAAAATCCCCGTTTTCTTTTATCATATCCGCTATTTCTTCAAATTCCGGGAAAGAGTATTCCTTTCCATCTATGCCCTTTATGCCCGATTCTCCGTTTGAGAGTATTCTGATCACTCCCGTCTTTCGGAATATTTCCTTTTGGTTCTCATATTGCCGTTTCAGCTCTTCATAGCCGAACTCCGTAGTCTTTACAGACGTTTCTTCAGTTATTCTCTTTTGCGTCAGCTCATTTAATATTTTTTCCGCTGCTTTAAGATTTGGAGATTCTCTCCTTGAAAGCAACAGTTCGAGTATCGGCCACATGATCGAATCGATCTTGGGATATCCGTCAAGCTTGATGCTCCGGTCATTGTCCTCGCATCTTCCTGTGGCAAAGAGATATATCACCTTTCCCAGTTCATGCAATCCCTCTTCGAGGCTTGTTGCTGTTTCTCTGGATCCGAGATCGATCTCTTCAGTCAAAATATCCTGCTTCTGGAATATATAGTATTTTCCCTCTTCGGCTGCTTTTCCATACATCAAGAAAAGCCTCTCAAACGACTTTAGTAGCTCCTCGTCTTTCTCTTTTCCGATCTTTATCATATCTTCGCTTCCTCCTTTTTCTTTGTGAGCATGATCAATACATTGATTTCAAGGTGCTTTCCTTTGAAGTCCCTCTCTGCCGTGCTGTTTATCTTAAACAGTATGGCGGAAAGAGAGGCAATGCCGGCTGCATTATTTGCAGAACAAATTGCCTGATATGTAATTTACAGCACTCTTAGGAACCAGCCATTTTTTGATCCGTCATATACGGATTCTACGCGCCTGCCTTTCAGCTTTTCCCTTAATTCTCCTATTTTCTTTCCGGAAAAAGCGCTGACGCTCCATGTGAATAGCTCCGTCCATGGGACATGCACCCTGCTCTTCTTGTCCACCAATCCGGCCTCTTTGAACGGGTTGATATTCTTGACATCAAGATAAACCAAACCTTTTTTAGGATGATATTTCCAATGCAGCTGTTTAATATCTTCTGTCCAGATTATAATCTCCAGATCATCCAGAAATTTTCCAGCCTCTGTTCCTATCTGCATGTCGCGAGGCGCAATTCGTTTCAGATAGCATTTCTTCGAGCTTCCTGATCCGTTTGCACTATATCCATATTTTTTCGGCTCATATAGCTCTTCTCCGATCAGCTCTCCATATTTTTCCAGCGCTATCAATTGCCTGCCATCACTGCCGACGTAATGAGCTATTCTGCATGCATTCGGTGCAATAACGATCAGATCGTCACCGTCCATTTCGATCTCACATCCCTCGCCAATAAGAAGATCTTCCAGCGATACTGCTTTTTTTTCTTCGACCTGTTTTTCGGTTACATCATTGGAATTGCCTGAATCTTTCTCGGCCTCGATTATCTTTGTCTCAATGTCCGGTTCAATTTTCCGCAAACGGATTTCATTTCCGCTTTCTCCGCTTATCTTATATCCATGCTGCATTAATGGATAGATGGCATATGTTTCATTGTCTGGTCTTGTAAATAAGATCTCATGCCCCGCATCTTTATACTGTCCGGACACTTTATTACCCACGGGTGGAACAACGATAACATCTGCCGCCCTTATATCCCGATGCGGATCTTCCTCTCCCGCTTTAACATTCGATAAAGTACAACCCTCTTGTAACAACAGGCATATAAGCCTTTCCGATTGTTCTTTGCCGGTTTCCTTAACATTCAACGTCTCTGTGTCCTTCTTCTGTTCATCTTTGGTTTTGTTTTGACCGCCTTCTATTTGCCTGATCTCTGTCTCAACCATCTCAATACTTGGCATCGCTCCGCCTCTGGAAAGCATAATTTCGAGCACCGGCCAGAAGAACACTTTGATCGGCGGATATCCATCAAGCTTGATGCTCGGGTCGTTGTATTCCCAATTTCCGGTCATGGCATAATAGATAGCCTTTCCAAGTTCTCTCAGGCCTTCTTCCTCGCTTGATAGCGTTTCTCTTCCTTCAAGAGATATGCTTTCTGCCACGATATCTTGGGGCAGGATCCTGTAATAGTTGCCTTCCTTGGCTCCTTTTTTGTACAGTTCAAGAAGCTCCCTCAGCGCTGCAAAATAACCCTTATCTGTCTTTTCATCGATCTTTATCATATCTTCACTTCCTCCTTTTTCTTTGTGAGCATGATCAATACATTGATTTCAAGGTGCTTTCCTTTGAAGCCCCTCTCTGCCATGCTGTTTATCTTAAACAGTATGGCGGAAAGAGAGGCAATTCCGGCTATTGTCTTTCAATAAGCGGGATTGCCAAAATGTTTTTATTCGCAAATCCTTAAATACCAGTTTTCCTCATTTTCATCATATACCGACACTATGCGCCTGCCATTCAATATTTTTTTCAAATCGTATATGTCACAGGATTTATCGGCGTTCGCCGGAAATGATATTTTTTCCGTCACATCGATAAACCCGCCATCCCTGAAAATATTCGCATCTCCTCTTGCATGCATGTCCACCAGACAACTTTTGACATCATATGACCATTTCCAGTCAACTTCGTCCTTGAATCCTGTACGCTCTCGCATCCATGCAAAAACCTTGTCAAGAAATTCCCCGGCATCTCTTGTTTCTATACTTGCATAGTGAAAGCACACAGGATATATCATCTTTCTGGCTTCCATCACCGTTTCTTCAAAAACACTTTCATCCAAACCGCCGAACATCAGGACAAGCTCTTTCAACAGCTGTTCTTTGTTCTTTTTTCCGCCTTCTGCCGTCTTTTCGCCCCTACCTTTTTTTTCCCCGGCCTCTTTTATTTTCTCTTCTATTCTGTCGATGTCCGGAGCCTCTTGCCTGGACAGCATCATTTCCAGAACAGGCCACATCATCGAATCGATCTTGGGATATCCGTCGAGCTTGATGCTCCGGTCGTTGTCTTCGCAAATTCCGGTGACTGCGCGATAGGCGATCTTTCCCAATTCATGCAATCCGTCTTCAATGCTTGCTGCAGTTTGCCTGGATCCGGGATCGATCCTCTTCGCCACAAAATCTTCCGGTAAGAATTTATAATATTTCCCGTCTTTGGCTCCGTTTTTATACAACTCAAACAAATTCTTGAGCGATCTGAATATTTCATCATCCGTCTTCTTTTCGGTCATTATCCTGCCTCCTCAAATTCATTCCTCGCATACTCGCAAATACCAATTGCCCCTTCTGTCCAGCACGGACAGAACTTTTTTTCCTTTCAGCTCCTCTTTTAACCCGTTCATACCATAGGCGAAGCCTTCTATCGAATAGTATGCCCTGCCTGTTACCGTCGTGATATTCTTGAATTCAACCGCTTCTTTTTCATCTATGAAACCGCCATTTTCGAATAATGCAACGCCTGCATGATCATTCGGTATCATTTTTATGAGATTCTTTTCTCTGTTGGAAGCCCATAATATCATGCCCGTCACATTATCAAATTTCAGTTCTCTCGCATATGCCTTCGCAAAATTTATCACTTCATCGATGAATTTTTCCGCATCTCTTTGGGCTGATCGGTCATGTCCGGCCTCAATCCTTCTCAGATGGACTTCGTTTCCGTGATATTTGTTTCTTATTTTGTAGCCGAATTCTTTTAACAGGTATTCATAAAATATCCTATCCGGCCTTTCTATGCGGATCCTTACTCCATCATCTTTGCATAAAGCAAGTATTTTGCATCCTTCCGGCGCGATCACGATCAAGTCGCCCGCCTTGATGTCCTTGCTTGGATTCTTGCTTTCTTGCCTTAATGTCAGCACGGTACAGCCTATGTTGATCAATATACCCTTCAGGTCTTTTGTTTGCGCTATATTCGACCACTTTCCGGATATCTCAGCTTCGGATCCCCTTGCCCCCGTGTCAGCTTGAGCCGACCCGAATATTTCTTCGATCCTTCCGATGCTTGGCGCTTCTGCCTTTGAAAGCAGAACCTCAAGCGCGGGCCAAAAGAATATCTTGATAGGCGGATAGCCGTCTATCTTGATGCTTGGATCGTTGTGCTCCCAGGTACCGGTCGCATAAAAATAGATCGCTTTCCCAAGCTCTCTAAGCCCCTCTTCGGCGCTTGCTGCGGTTTTTCTGGATGCGAAAGAAATATTCTCTGCCAGAACATCATCCTGCAGAAATAAGTAATATCTTCCCTCCCCAGCTTCTCTCGCATACAGTTCAAAAAGTTTCTTGAACGATTTGAACAGTTCTTCGTCCGTTTTCTTTCCGATCTTCATCATCTCTGTTTCCTCCTTCTTCTTCCATGAACAAAACTGATACTTTTGATTTCAAGGTGCTTTCCAAAAAGTCCCTCGCTGTCATGCTGTTTGGTTGAACAGTATGACGGAAAGAGAGGCAATACCGCTTGTTTTTTTCACAAAAGGGATTGCCGATATTTATTCAGCAAACTTTCAAAAACCATCCATTATTCGATCCATCATATACAGATAATATGCGCTTGCCCCAAAGCTTTTCTTCCAATTCGCTGACGCTTTTTCCCGTATCTGAAAATAAGCCCCAGGAAACTATATTCAGCAAAGAAACTTTCACTCTTTCTTTTTTGTCAATGAATCCGGCTTCTGTCAGCCCCTTGGTGTCCTTAAACTCGATATATACCAAAGCTTTTTTGGCATTATATGTCCAATACAGGTCTCCTTTGAATCCCCGTTGCCCCCACAGAAATAATTCCAGATCATGCAGGAACTCTTTTGCGTCCCAAGTTTGAAGTTTGTGCAAACGGATCTCCTTTTCGTTGATCTCTTCTGATATTTCGTACTCGTCTCCTCCAACATAATATTCAACATTTGTCCCATTTGATCTAAAGATAATTATTCCAATCCCATGGATCGAAACCAATTTGAATATTTTTCCTCCGCTAGGAGCCAGCACGCTCAGGTCTTCCTCCGCATTGCTTCTTCTCGGATGATCTTTTCCTTTTATAGCATTTATCCGGCACCCTTCATTGGTCAAAAAATATGTCAAGGCATTATTCGGCACTTTTCTGGTTTTATTTTCAAGCACCGGCTCGACTATTTTTTCCTCTTTGCCCGTTTCTCCGTCTATAACCTTCTCTGTTTCAACGGGAGCTATTTCGTCTTCTTTTGCGCCCTTTTCAATTTCTTTTATCTTTGCCTCGATATCATCAACGCCCTGTATTTTTGTTTTCGAAAAAATGATCTCCAGAACAGGCCACATCATCGAATCGATCTTGGGATATCCGTCGAGCTTGATGCTCCGGTCGTTGTATTCCCAGATGCCGGTTGCGGCATAATAGATCACTCTTGCGAGTTCTCTCAGGCCTTCTTCCTCGCTTGATAGCGTTTCTCTTCCTTCAAGAGATATGCCTTCCGCCACGATATCTTGGGGCAGGATCTTGTAATAGTTGCCTGCCTTGGCTCCTTTTTTGTACAGTTCAAGAAGCTCCCTCAGCGCTGCAAAATAACCCTTATCTGTCTTTTCTTCGATCTTTATCATATCTTCGCTTCCTCCTTTTTCCTTGTAAGCATGATCAATACATTGATTTCAAGGTGCTTTCCTTTGAAGTCCCTCTCTGCCATGCTGTTTATCTTAAACAGTATGGCGGAAAGAGAGGCAATCGGTCATCGTTTTTTTTCGATGGAATAATTGCCATTACATTGTTATTCACACCACTTTCAAATACCAGTTACCTTTTTTGTCCAATATGGACATGATCTTCTTTCCACTCAATTCGGTCTTCAGCTTTTCAAGCCCGTATATAAAGCTTTTTTTATCCGAATAAATGATGATCCTATCCCATTTTTCAATGATCTCCGGAATCTGGCTTTTCTCGATCAAGAAGCCTGTCTTTTCAAGCATCTCGATCAATCTGGCATTATCCGGGATCATTTTATAAAGAGTCCGGTCTTTCTGTGCCGATACCCATACCCACTTATAGATCCCGATTCCCAATGCTTCCTCGTGGGCATTTGCGTTTTTTATAACCAAGCCGAGTATCGCTCCGGAATCCATAACGGTGCAGCCCTGTACGAGCGACCGGTCGAATGAAATATCCGATCGGATGTCATTTATTTTTATTACGGGTATGCTTTCGACTTTCTTCTTGTCTTCTTCGATCTCGTTGATCTTCCTGTTGATCTCCTTGATCTTCCTGCCGATCTTTTCAATTTCAACTTTTTTGTCCTTCGAAAGCATCATCTCCAGAACCGGCCAGGTCATTGATTCGATCGGCGGATAGCCGTCGATCTTGATGCTCGGGTCGTTATATTCCCAAAACCCGGTAGCCGCGAAATAAACGGCTTTTCCCAATTGACTCAGTCCATCTTCAAGGCTCATCGCAGTTTCTCTGGATCCGGCATCAACCTTTTCCGCCAAAATATCATTTGGTAAAAAGATGTAATATTTCCCATTCTTGGCTCCTTTAACATATTTCTCAAAGAGATTGCTCAGTCCCTTAAACAGATTGGCATCTTTTTTCTTTTCGATCTTCAACATCGCATATTCCTCCTCTGTCTTTTCCAATAGTCTGAACTAGTATCTTCATTTCAAGGTGCTTTCCAAAAGTCCCTCGCTGTCATACTGTTCGCTCTGAACGGTCTGACGGAAAGAGAGGCAATGCCGGACGCCGCTTTCATGGCTGACCGGAATTGCCGAAATGTTCTATATATTTTCTTTTTAAGCTCAGAATGAGCATTTTATGTTTTCACTCCCGAGCCTGCACCATTCAACTCGGCTTCTGCATCATTCAATATCTTCTCCCAATTCTCCGGCCGAAGATGCTTTGAGCTTCCTCTGATCGCAAGCACGATCTGCTTGTTTATTTCCTGCGGATCAAGGCTTCTTTCCCATTCCTCAATGGCCTGGTAAAGATTCGCTTCTCTTACGGAAGCGCCTCCTTCTCTGGCGGATATCCTATCCGCTTCAAGGACCATCCATTCCACATCCGCTCCGGTAACATATTTCTTTTCCACCAGCAGACGGGCAAATTTCGAAAAGTCCCTGATCTCGGTCGGGATCCCGTATCGTGCGAACATCACGCTGAATATGTTCGGATATTCGTTCTCGATCGGCAAACCGAACGGAATTATTTCATCGGATCTGCCTTTTCTCTTATAGGCCGGATCGACAAGATCGGGCCGGTTGGTGATCCTCACCCAGATAACCTTTCCTCTTATGTCAGGCCTGGAACAGAATTCGAATTTCTTCTGCCTCAGGCGGTTGGAAACTCCGGAATCGCCGTTATAAGCGTCGCGGCCTCCTTCCGACTGGTCGGCTTCGTCCTCGACGACGATCACCGGCGCAAGGTCTTCCAGGCAGGCAAGTATCATCTGCATATACCTTTCGGACTCTCCGACATACATATTGCGTGGATTTTGTATCTCAACGAAATTGAATCCGCATTCAAATGCCCAGCACTCGAATAGGAAGGTCTTTCCGGTTCCCGGAGGACCCGCCGCAAGTATGCCCATCGGAACACGCCTCATCATCCCTGCCAGAATATTGTCATTCACTTCGCGAAGATACCTCTTGACGTTTTCTTTTCCGCCGAAATAATTGAATCCCCACTTGGGAATCTTAATTTTTACGCGGTCACCGAATTCTTTTTCAAGGATCGTCTTTTTTTCCTCCTTTATCAGGTCCAGGCTCAAAGGGACCTTGCTGTAGGAAGCTTGCTCATAAATGCCTTTGATCTGTTTTACGGACAAGCCCGACGTGCAGATGCCCAGCATTTGCGCGTTTACATTGCTTTCCACATTTATCCTTTTTTGCCCGATAAGTTCCTGCCAAAGCTTGACTCTTTCCTCCATATTGGGTTTTGGGATCCGAATGGCGGGGATATCTGTCTGAGTGGACCTCAATGGTTCGGCCAGATCACCTATATTCGGCGTGATCAATATCATAGTGTTCCCTGTCGCGCCAACATCCCTGTCCTGAGCCAATCGCTCCAAAGTTTCCACGACCAGACGGTCCTGAATGCTCTGATGAGCCGATGCGGCCGGAACCAGGTTGTGGGCGAAAGATATTATCACGACTTTTTTCAGGATATTTCCTGAAATATCAAGTTTTTCCGCCGTCTTCTTTTCGATCCTTGAAACCAGAAGATTGTCCCTCATGATCCTGGCAAGCAGCGGCAAAACGATCTCCGGCGTCTTTCCTCCGATCAATTCGTCGATGGAAAGCTCATTCGCGGATCTTTGCTGCACTCCGATCGCCTTATTTTGCGCTGCGGTTGTCCGGGGCGCCATGCTTTGATCTTCGAGCAGATATTGCTGCCTGAATATTTTCTCCATATCTTCATTGGGAAATCGTATCCCTGTCGAAATGGAATAGAGAATAACCATCCTCTGCCTGAAATATTCCTCTGCAAGCTCCTGATCCAGGGTGACATAGTCGCCCTTCATGTTCTTCTGAAAATCTCCTGTATTCCCCCATATAACAAGAAGGTTTGTTCCGAGAGCTAAATTTCTCATCAGCTCATCTTGCCACACCATAACATCATCTCCTTTTTGCATTTTTTTTCTTTCCTTCCATTATCCGCACATCCCTTCATAGTTCACCTTCACTTCTATCCCGACTGCCTGCAAGATATCCCGCAGAAAATGAGAATCGTCATGAGAGCTGGCATTGATCTCTACGCGTCCTTCAAAAACACTGACGCTCATAAATTCACGCGCGGATCTTTTCTTTTCCGACGACAGGTTCTTTTTCTTTTTCTTTTCTTCTTCCGTTCTGGACATCTGTTTCAACTCCCATTTTTTCAAGCAATGACCTGATTTTAAGCTCTTCATAGTCGCACGTTTTGTTCGGAAATCCTTCGAAATCCATCTCGATCTTCCCGTCTTTTAGCCTGATAGCAACCTTTCTCATTTCATTCACCAGCTTTCATCCCGACGACATTGAAGCTTTGTCTGCCGTCGCCTATCGAATATTTCTCAGTCGGTTCGATCCTGTATCCGAGAATTTCAAGAGCGGCTTTCGCGGCTTCGAGAAGATATGCATCCGTGAACATCTTCTTGAGGCGCATTATCTCTTCTTTCCATTCGCTCCTGTATTCGTCAGCAGCGAACCGGACCACTCCGTTCTTCATTGTTATTCCCAAACCATTTGGAAGCTTTGAAGTTTTCAGCGCGCCGATGATCTTCTGACCGCCAAAGGACTTGGTTTCATTGCGGCCAAAGTCGCAAATATGGTCCGTGATCTCGACTCCCTGGCTTTCCAAGGTTTTGAAAGCGCCCTGTATGCATTCCTCGATGACATCATCAAGCTCCAGATCTTCTATGATCTTTGCGAATTTGGGGTCTTTCAGCCGAAGCTCGTTCAGCATTTCATTCATGTTCTCCGTTGCGCTCAATTGAGCGTTCATCCATACGATCTTACTCATAAATCCTTCCTCCTGTAAACGTTCCTTGTTTGCCGGTTTTTAAAGTGCAATTTCGATTGCGCGATGTTTTGAATATCGCCTGATATGCCAATGGTGCTTGGCATGCGAAAAATTCCAGACTAAACCGGCTGTTTTTCGCTTTGTTAAAGTTAAACTTTAACTAAACAAACTAGCATTATTTGAATAAATTGTCAATAATCGGCAGGACTGGCAATAAATGCTCGCCTTTTTTAAAATATCACAAGGCGATATCAGGGAAAACGAAAGATCGATAATGCCTGAAAACCGCTATTTTAATAAAAAAATCCCCTATTTCAGTTTTACTGCAATAGGGGCCTAAGTTCAACCTTATCTTCGGCTTTTTCGCCATAAGATGCGATCGCTATTTTAATCTTTAATTCACTTTCTAGAAAGTGTATATATTCAGCTTTTTTCACCGTTTGGTAGATCGGTCTGCATAACTTGAGAAGTTCTGCGAGTTTGCCTTGGTGTTCGGAAGAGGTCTTTGCGGGAAAATTAATATTTTTTATCATTATTTTTCCACTTGTTTCTTCGAACTCGAAGTATTCCTGCAGCGATGCATCTTTTTTTCCGCAGTATTCATAGGCCTCGCACACCCTGATCTTTTCAAAATCAAGACGGTCAAGGTTTGTAAGTGCGACACAATTAATTTTTCCTGCTACCCTCAGAGCATACCTTGACGCCACCAGATCAAACCATCCGATGCGAAATTCACCCTGCCATTCATTTGTGATGTTATGCGTGTCCGGTATCTTTCCGGTCAGCCATTTATTGTATGTTACAAACGGACCTGCGCCATGCCGGGTGCTATACGCCCGGATAACTCCGATCTTGACGACCTTCCCTTGAAGTCCCATGGACCCGATCAGCTCTTCTGCATTGGCGAAAGTAGTGCACGAATGCGTTATGTGAGGATAGAATCCCCTTTTTTCATCAAGGAGAACTCCCTGCGCCCCTTCGAAGACGACACTTCCGGAAATTTCAGCTCCTTTTTTCTTGCCGATTTTCAGCGCTTTAGAAAAACTGGAGTAATACGAGGCTAGTCTTCCGACGTATTTTTCATCTTTCAGATTCCCCAGAAGCTCCTGCAGTTTTGAATTTTCCGGCTGCTCGGAAGCAATTTGCTCCGCAATATCTGTCTTCATGCGCCATAGAAAATCCAGCTTTGTCTGAAGTGTTTCCGGATCCGAAAGGTCCTTCGCCCGAAGAGCCATTTCTCCATAATTTCTTCCGTCCTTCACCGCCTCGCCGACTCCGAATCCGCAGCTTCCGTGTTTCTTATTGCCTCTTGAAATTTCCAGCATCTGATTGATAATGCCGTGAAATGGTGTCACTATGAGACAATCGGGATCGATCGAAACTAGCCACAAAGGACGTTTTACGCCTTTTTTCGCAAGTGAATTGGCTTCGTGTCCGAGCCGTACCGGATCAACCATCACTTTATCGAAGAGATATGTACTTGCTCCTGAAAAAGTTCCTGATCCGTACTGCGCGAAACAATGAAGATATCCGTCGGAATTCACCACGTAATGCGCCGCTTGCGGCCCGCCATTATAACGGACAATTGATTTTATGTCATATCGTCTCGCAAGATAATCCACAATAGAACCCTTTCCTTCATCGCCGAAGCCCAAGCCCGCTACAATGAAGATCCTTTCTTCTTTCATATCGCACCTCCGATTCGATCCGATATTCGATATATATTTTGTTCCTTATTCCATTCATCATTCCATAAAAAGTTATGCGGGGTTAAGCGCGAGCTCAACCCCGGCATGTTCTCATTTCAGTTCTTTATTGCAGTTTTGATGATTTGCTCTTTCTCTTTGTTCCTCCTCCGGGAACCAGCCGGTTTGAATCTATTTTCACAAGCTCCATACCCGTGCTCACCACGCCGGCAAGAGCCTTCCGGGTCTGGCTTCGTCTCAACTCTGTCTGGCCTCGTCCTTCCATATCCACGAGATACCCCTCGAGATCGACGTTTCCTTCCGCGATCGCAAGCGCACCCAGCATGACATCGACGATCCCTTTTGGATCTTCGCACATAAGGATGTTTTCCGCAGAGATCACATCGGCCCATTGAGCTTTTATAAGCTCATCGTTATAGCCCGCATACTTATCGGCGTCATTCTTCCTTTCTCTGGCCTTGCTCGGGTCAAAGTCGAATTCATGGACCTGGACATTGCTTGAAGAACCACTAAGCCCATCCGGAGTTCTTCCTTCAAAGTGCATGATGTCGTCGCCGACCTGCACCTCTACGCGAAATTCCGTTCCTTCAAGGCTCCGCTCATGAAAGGCGTAATTCTGGACATATATCTTATAATGTCCTTTCGGCGCCTTTCCCCTTGGCCATCTTACGTTTTCAACCGGCTTATCCGTATTGAAAGCGTCATTCTTATAGCCCTGAACGTTCATGTCCACATCAAGGAATCCTCCGCAAGGAGCCGGAGAATGGTTGTTCCGTTTGCAGTGCGAGCCATAAAAGATATGATGTCCGCATGGATCTATGATATGGATATCGAGGTCATTTCTCTTATTCCAGAGAAGTGATGCGCGTATATCCACATCGGCTGCATCATACATTCCGCCCGCTTCCTTGACCCGCTTTTCCATTTCCGCATCAATATCGGCCCTCCTCTCATTCCACTTTTTCTGCGGGAATATGAGGAAAACATGATATTTTTGCTGCAGTTCCGCAAAGATCTGCTTCGAGTCGATATCCTCAGGCAGGTCATCTCCGATCCATTTCTTCACCTGTTCCCTGGAAACTTTCGGATAGAATCCTTCGTCTCCCAGGAAGAACAGATAACCTTTCTTGCCTCGCTTGTTGGCATCCAGGATCGTGTGTCGTGCGGCAAAATATGCCATTAGTTCATATGATTCCTGTCCTGTTCCGCCTCCGCCTTCTTCAAGCCATATCTTCGCCAGATTCTGATCAAGCCTGTTATCAGACTCAAACTGTCCGACCTGGATCGGCGCTTTATCGCAAGGGATCCCATTGGCCACGCTCGCATCGCCTACCGCTCCAAAACAGATCGTAGGATGAGAAACATAGTTCCTCATTATGGCCTGTCCGATGAACATCGGCAATTTTGCATATATGACCTTTGTGTCATCTCCTCGTGAACGCGTCACGTCAAACGCCACGAATATCCCTGTAGTTTCGGGATGCTCGGGGCTGTCCCGGCATTCCCTGTTTTTCTTCTTTATATTCAGATCCTTATGGCATTCCCTTTTTGCAGGGTTCCGGGCAGCTTCGGAATCTCCGCCTTCATAACCCTCATAGGTGAACACCCTTCTTTCCGTAGATCTGGCTCTTTCGCCTACATCTCCGTTATAATCTCCGCCTCCCATATTCTTACCTCCATTGTATTATTTTTTTCTTCATTTTCAATTCCTCAAATCTTTCCGATCCCCAGATCTTTTTCCGAAGATCTCTCAATTGCGCATGCATTTCCCAGGCATCATTGGCCCTCTGAATGGGGCTTTCCATTACAAAGAACCTGATGAACCTCTGGAATCTCTCATCCACCGAGCCGGGCATGGTATTCGTCCTGATGTCTCCACCAAGCGCATATATCATGCATTTTCCGATGGAATAAAGATCAGATGACGGGGTAGGACGCTTTCCCTGTTTCACTTCCGGAGCGCTATAGTCTTCATCATAATATTTGAAGCTTTCTCCGGTATGGAAAGGATCTCGTGTCGCATAACTCCAGTCAACGATCATTACATTATCGTCTCGAGGACGCGACATTATGTGTGAAGGATTGATCTTGTTGTGAGTCCAATCCGTACTATGTGAATATCCGATAGCGCTTAGGGTCCTATCAAATATCCACGCCACATGCCTCTGATGTATTCCGTTCTTATATTCCTCACGCATTGAGTAAAGATCGTATCCGTCGAAACTCTCCAGAATAAGGCCAGGTTTGTGATCAGTTGTTCTGAATTGGTCGATCAAAACCGGAAAATGCTTGCTTTGCTTGCTTCGTTGCGAATTAAGGAACTTTAATATCCTTACTTCGTTTTGCATCAAAACATCATCGGCCGGATCTATGACCACCTTAAACTTGACGGGTATCGAAGCATTCTCACCTTTCACACAGATTCCTGAATAGATCAGCGAAATATCTCCTTCCGCCTCTTTCGGCAACTTCATATGATATTCACGATTCTGCCTCTTAAAGACAATTACTTCTTCTTCCGATGAGTCCTGTTCTGACGAACCGCCGTTTGCTTCCCGCTCGATCATTAGATCGGCTTCTTTCCGGAAAACGTTCAGCATCTTGAATGCTTCTTCTGCCATCTTGAAAACATTGTCGTTATATCTGAAATGGTCAGGAAAGACGAACTTCGTCTTTTCTACATAGATTTCCCTGACTTTTTTCAGACGGACGGCGACATCTTCGCCTGACAAATTTCCGAAAATATCTTCCGGAGACTTTGCACGTTGAAGTTCCGCATGTATAGCCTTCAATTCTTCCTCTTTGTTCATTTTTTCACCTCTTCAACATTATTCATTTCTCTGATCCTTACAGAGCATATCTTTCTTTCTGTCACATCATTCTATACACCTCGAGTTGTTAAAGTACGTTCCTCAGGATAACATTGATCTTCGCTATCCTGCTGAAAGGCAATCACGTTTACATTGATTATCTTTCAGCAATCAACGAGATCATAGATTGAAAAATATTTGGCGGAACAGTTCGTTCTGCTCCGCCGCCTGTTTGTTTCCTAAGCTTTTTTTCTTCTGTATAATTTATGTTCTTTTATATATTCGATCACTCTCGGATCAACCAGCCCGTCAATCGGCCTATCTTCCGAAACGAGCCGCCGTATCAGAGTCCCCGAACCGACAAGACCCTCGATCTCGATCACCTCGGAATGCGGAGGCAAGTCGTCCGGCTTCGCTTCATATCCCGGTCTCATAATGATCAAAAAATTCAGATTGTTCCATATTTCCGGCCCCTTGTTCCAAGCGGCCTGAATTTCGGAATTATTCCTGCATCCTCCGGCTATCAGATCCTCGCCGATGAGATGCCAGATCTCGGCATTGGGATGAAGTTCCTGATATTTTTCCTGAACAAGATATGTCGGCGTAAATATATTATTTTCCAGATCATCGAGATCAAGCCTGACCCTGGGAATATTCTCAAACGCTATCTTCGCCATTTCCATCCTGTCATGGATCGAGGTCTCATTCGTTGTCGATTTGTCCTCGCGGAAACCGCATGGGATCACATAGACAAAATCAAATAATTTTGTAAGTTCCATCGCGATTATCTGGTGCGGTATATGCGGAGGATTCATGCTTCCTCCGACGATCACCACCCTTTCTTTTCCTTTGCGTCTATACAATTCATTCACCTCTTTAATACACGATAAAATCACCTTTTAAAAGAACTTTTTTCTTCATTGCGCTTCCGACAATATCCGTTTAATGAATATTGACCTTCAAATATAGGACTTCTATCCTATATTGTCAAGCTCAAAAACGTCATCAGACACCCCTATTCCAAACCCCTGAAATAATGTGCTTTCATGGCTGATCCGGCCAATGAACATTTAAAAAAATCCGCTTGTTTTTAAGCAGGATTATTGTTTGTTCTGTTTTGATATTGTCTCATCACTGAAATAGCTCTTTCGAATATTGCCATCCTCGAGCTCAGACCGTCGCTCAGCATGAACGATCTGAAACCGATCGATTCAAGATAGCGAAGGCTCAAAAGGTCTTGCATGGAAACTGTTTCGCTTCTTTCCAAAGAGGTCAGAATGCGGGACGCGGCTATCGCATCGGGATCGCTTTTGATGACAAGATCAAGTGCATCGAAAATTTCGGTCTTATCATCCCCGATGTTTATATATCCGTCATCAGACGCAAAGATCAATCTGACATTCCGCTTCAGTGCGGGATATTCCCTCCTGACGAATTCCAGGCCCTTCTGGGATTCTATTTTCAGATAGATCTCGGCCTTCGGATCGAGAGCCAGGACATCCGAAATATCGGACATCTCTTCGACAAAAGAAAGCATGTATTTATGCACTCCAAGCTCCGCTGCCGCATTGATATATTCAACATCTTCCGGCGTCAGATATTCGAATATCTTCAGATTATTGCCATGTATGTTCACGGCCTGCCCTTCCCCAAGAGCTTCTCTCGGGTCCGGATCCACATAGATCACTTTTCCGGAGATGATCCTTATTTCCGACTCGTCGCCTCCCCGGAATATGATCTTTGCGGGAAGGTCCACACTGAACTCATGATTTAGTTCGATGTTCCCGAATGGAGGAATGGTCCACTTGGCAACGCGCAGCTGCCGTCCTTTCACATCGATAAACAATGTCCTGTCGCCGATGATCGACAACACGGCCTCGATCGCTTCCTTTGCGCTTTTATATTGATTCTTTGCTCCGATATTCAACCTGACCCCATCCACAAGATCATCGCTCAAAACTCTTTCAACGAGATCCTCTTTATAGAGAGCCGGTAACGTTACTATTAGCATATCATCACCTCACAAAATTTTTCAATGTTCACTTTCAAAGCTGATTCCCGCTTTGACAGATAATAATATATAAGTTCAATGCGGATGTCAAATATGCCGAGCCCGGACTTCCATTGACAGATATGCAAAAAGTATGTTAGATTTCGCGTCATGGAGGAATGAGATGCAATATCTTATACAAACACTGAATTCGCTCTATGGATTGAAAATAGAAAAAGGCAAATTCACCATAGGCAAACTGATGAAGATAAACGAATCTCCGGCTGTTGACGTCGGAGACACCAAACAGGGAGACGAAATGGTCTTCGATCCGCACGGATGCATCAGCATCTTCAATAAAGGAGAATTCCAGCTTAGGACGAGCCCCGTAATAAACATGAATTTAGTTCAAACAAAATAAAGCGCCGGCAAACGGCACTTTTTTTAAATTCACGAGGTCCTTTTTTTCGATACGATCCAGGGTCAAACAATGCCATAAAAAAATAAGGAAAGTTCATTTCCTTACTGCGAAGCGGATGCTTCCTTTATTCTCGCTTTATAGATGTGCCATTTAGCAAATACAAAGATAATTATTCCAAATGCCGCCAATGTTTCTATCGATGTCACAAGCGCAGGCTTCAAGGTCTCAATTACGACAGAGAATGCTATCCCCATGATTGCCAGCAAGGGAACTTCTCTTAATATTTTTTCAGAAACCTTCCTTCCCCGGATCTCAAGCACAGCAGGTACGAGCGCGATCAAGCTTATGGCGATCATGATTTGCTGCATTGAAGAAATATTTATTTCCCGATTGGCTATTATCTTCACAATATAGACCACCAGCAATATTACCGGAATCTCAATAGCCAGGTCGCTGCGCAGATTTGATAGGGGTATTTTTACACGCTGACTTCTGGAAATAAATTTTTTCTCCAGTCGTTCAAATTCACTCTTACCCTGAAGAGATGCGGGCAGTGCTCCGTGTCTTTTCTGAAAACACGTTCTCAGAACCTCTTTGTTATACTTCTCAATGAAAGTTTCCCTGCCTGCAAACCATAACCCTATAACCGTAATAATTGCTATGGCTGCCAGTATATATCCGATCATATAAACTACCTCCATTGTTTATATACCATATTTATTACATAATGTCAAGATTTCAAGACCCAAAGCAACATCACAAAATAAAGCGCCGACAAACGGCACTTTTTTTAAATATAGTCCGGCATCCCCAACCCGCCGGCATACACTATGACATCCATCAAACTATTGATCTCTTTTCTTCAATGCTTCCTCGACCTTGTTCTTATAAGCCTCGTCTATCTTTTTCCTCTGCTCATCAAGCTTTCTCTCATTGATCCTTTCCAAAAGGCCTTCAAAAAGCTCGTTCTGCCTTTTGAAAAGCGCATCCATTTTTTTTATGAATCCATCAAACGCCTTTTTTGCCAAATTTATCTTTTCCTTTTCACCAAGCTTCGCCTTATCGGAATCCATATTAATATAATAAGAATAAAAGTTTCCCTCCGAACCGGTCTATGTCCCTATTTTAACAAATTATATGTATTTTGTCATACCAATCGGACTATCGCGGCAACACAATAAAAAGAATGCGGACGTTTCCGCATTTTAATAATTTAATCCGCCTTGATTGCATTCGGCAGGCTTTCTATTGACTTTTTCGCGACCGACAACAATACCGTGAACACGACAACGATCGCTCCCGTAAGGTTCATGAACATAAATGCCAGATCGGGCGTTGCCGAGAATGGCACTCCAGCCTCGGCATATGTCCACGGCCTTATATACGTTACCAATACAAGCATGTATGCAACGATACTGGGAAGTATCACGGCGCAAAGAGCCATTGATCTCACGAAAGTGCTGTGCGGTATCAGTCTGAATATTAATCTTGCAAATAATGTGCACTCAGCGGCTATCACAAACAAAACCGCCAGATACATCGCAAATGCTTTGATGGCAATGATAATCCCGAATTCCGCAATTGCGATTATCATGCCGACAAGCAATAAACCCGCCAGAACCGAGACTATCAGAATGAATGCCGCCCTCTCTTCAGAATATTCTTTTTCCATTTCTTATCACCCTTTGTATGTTTTCAATGAATTTTAACTTTATATTTCCAGGCTGAATATGTTTCACCCGGACTTGCTATTTTACCACAAGATCCGGTTTTGTCAATCATCGCGCCAATATTCCATAAACTGGAATATTATCAATGGACACGGTCAGGACCGAAGCTGAAAAGATTATTCAGACCCTTGACGCGACCACGAACACATGCTAATGTCTTTATTCACGCTCAAACAAGGTGTGAAACGAAACAAAGAGGTATAATATGCTATCCGGACAACACGACGCGTTTATCGCTCTCGTTGGAACCCTGACGACAGTCGACCAGGTTGTAAGTGCAATGAATTTTGCCAGAATGGTAGATGAAGACTCCCAGAATGGCATTTGGGAAGCCTGCCAGCAAGCTATGGCAAGAGTGCAAGTCAAACCGCCGGCTAAATAAAAGATGGATCAAATTCCATCTCATTTTTTTATTCAGCGTATGCCTATTCGCCTATTCGCGCGAATTAGAGATATTAAAAGATCCACGTAAAAGATATAAAGAAATAAAAAAATAATAGTTACTTTTGGTAACTATTGCTTTCGGTTAAAACCGACATTCCGCTTTATTTAGGAAGCAGCGTTTCCAATTTTTCTGATATTCTCATGCTTCCCTGAATGGAGGTTCCTCCCGGCGCTGAGCACGGAGACGGGCTTCCGGTCAGCGTTATCAAAACGCCTCCGTCTGAACTGCCCGCGAAAGATACGCACGATCTGTCACTTACGCTTTTCAGCGATCCGCTCTCCCCTTTTTGCAGATCCTTTATCATGTCCAGATATTCAGCCCAATTTAATTTTGCGCTATAGTCGTATCTTCTGACATCTTCCCTGTCGAAATCCTCGACTTCGAGAAAGACGAAATTTCCGTCACGGTACATTCTTGAATTGCTTGCATTATTTTCTTTTTCGCCGGTATTCCAAAACACTTGCTTTTCGTCGCTCATTATATCGCCTCTTTTGTCTGGCTTTGGCCATACTTCTTTTACTTCATACTATAATGTAATATTCCATATGTCAAAATCAGATCCCCCCTCCGAGGCAAGTTGTTGACATATGTCAATATTCATATTAAGATACGGTGTTTCACATAAAATAAATGGAGGTGAGATAATGTGGACGGTAAAAGGAATCAATGGAAAAGTTTTTTTTATCAAAGGAGGATCGTCTGAAGCCGACGAACAAAAAGATGCCATTAGAGCGATATTACGGGCCTATCTGGATACGGAAATAACTCTGGAAGATCCCGAGCCGGGATTATATGAATTAATCGTAATAAATTCATATTCTCATGGCGGACGGAAAGGCTGCATATATTTGAAATCAGAAGGTATTATATTTGTAGGGAATTATATACCTTCAAAAGACGAGTCAATAGAAGATGGCATTCATTTTGAAGAATTCAATTCAGGACAATCGGAGAAACTCAGAGAGTTCCTTCGCCTTAAGCAGGTCTAACCTGCTTTTATTTTATCCGTACTGCCGTTTTGGCATATTTACGGCTTGACATTTGGAGTGTTATTGCTATAATACACCGTTCGAATCAGGCGCGCAAAACGTGCCACACCTGATCTCGACGGAGGTTTCAATAATGGAAAACACAAAAGCCAAAACGGATATCAAGATCAAGATCGAAAGTCTGAAAGAGAGGGATGACTTCGTTGAAACAATATCCATTTTAATGACAGAGAACCTGGAACGATACCTGGCAATGAAACGCAGAATATGCCTTTTGGCCGGCTATGCAGAAATTACAGCCGAAGAGGAAAAGGGTGAAAAACAATACATCGCCCGGACAATTG
The DNA here is from genome assembly GCA_041661265.1 of Candidatus Paceibacterota bacterium. Classification (NCBI taxonomy): domain Bacteria; kingdom Bacillati; phylum Minisyncoccota; species Minisyncoccota bacterium. The sequence continues at coordinate 78,792 of JBAZUT010000002.1, forward strand.
AAAGCATAGCTTCGTTCTATCTCGATGAGATCGACGAAGATGCACTGGCCAAAATACTTGCGGATCTCCTGCATGAAGAAGTTCCGAAATCCACCGCCACTGTCCGCGAGAACATGTGCGGATCGGTTTTGATCTGCAGCAGAAAAGAGCTGCCGGTGATAAAATGGCAGGTATTCCCCGCAGACACATCACAGCTGTTCGATCCCGCAAATGAGCTTTCAAAAGAGAAAGGGATCTCGCTCAGGGACTTTTTCAGATCCAAGGATCACTACAGGGAAATGATGGTTTCCCTATACGACAATCCGAATAGTTTCGCCCTGGATATCACCATGCAAATAAAAGAATTCTTTGAACTGAGGCTCTCTGAATGTATTTTCATGGACCTGCTGGTCGACTCACAAGATCTGAGCAAAGTGCAAAGTTTTGTAAAAGCGAACAGGATCAATCGCCCGGAGGGAAAGAGGATCGCAACGGCAGGAGCCATAGTCGCCCTTGAATCCACGAAAGAGATTTTCGGAAATAACGAATTGCAGGAGAAAAAACTGGCCATACTGAAAGAAGAACTCGAAGAGCTAAAAAAAACAGTAGTTCCAACCTAGGACTACTTTTTTCTTATATTATATAAACAAAATGGATTAAATTCCATCTCATTTTTTTTCCAGCGTATGCCTATTCGCCTATTCGCGCGAATTAGAGATATTAAAAGATCCACGGAATAGATATAAAGAAATAAAAAATAATAGTTACTTTTGAGTAACTATCTGCTGCGGTTTAAAACCGATATTTTGTCTTATTTGGGAAGAAGCATCTTGAATTCCAGCGGTATTATCACAGTTCCTTTGATCTGCCTCCCTCCCGGAGAAACAGATGGCGAAGGAATGCCATATAACGTGAGCTCAGCGCGTCCGTTCCCTTTGTCCATGAAATAGACCGACGATCCGCCGTCTGCACCCTTGATAAGTCCACCCTCTCCATTCTGCATTTTTTTGATCATATCGACATATTCTGTCCAAGCCAGAACAGCGCGATAGTCATATCTTCTTTGATCTTCGCTATCATAACGTTCCACCTCCAAATATACAGAATCTCCATTCCTGTACATTCTTGAACTGTGAGCACAGGACTGCGGTTCGCCTGTATTCCAAAATTCCTGTTCATTGTCGTTAATTATATCGCCTCCTTTGTCTGGCTTTTGCCAAACATCTTTTCCTCATACTATAATGTAATTTTCCATATGTCAAAATATCAAAGGGGTATGTCGTTCCGAACTTGCTTGCCTCACCGTAGCTTTCGCGAAGGACAGGCCTGCCCCTGCCTCACGGCAGGCAGGGGCCTCCGGAGGAAGCTGGAATCCACATTTGTTTCGCAAATAATATTTATACGCACAATACGGAAGATGCTGAAACGAGTTCAGCATGACAATTCAGAAACCTGAATCAACCAAGGAAAGTGTTTTATACAACACTATGATAATTCATATTATCATAGTGCGGGAAAGAGTGAACAAACGCTATCTTAAAATTCTAGCCATAGCAATAAAATTAAGATAGTGGCATTTGAGAATAAAATAATAGATGGATCGAACTCCATCTCTTTTTTTAAAATAATATGTCATTCCAAACTTGCTTGCCTCGCCGTATCCGCCAGACGGCGGAGACAGACGGGCCTGCCCCTGCCTACCGGCAGGCAGGCGCCTATGGAGGAATCCGGAATCCACATTTCTTTCGAAATAATATTAATATGCATAATACGGTAGATGTTCAAATAATTATTTGCAAGTTCAAATCTCCGCATTTGAACCAAATATTTCTATACTAATAAATTAGAAACGTATGGTTCAGGTACGGAGACCTGAACCAACCAAAATCTAATTAATATTAGAACCTTGTGAAAGCTTAGAAACCTTCTGCAAAAATAGCGAACGATTATTAGGATCAAGATCTTTTGTAAGAAAATCATAGGCCATTTTTTGTTCAGGATTCAAAATAACAAACTCGGGATTTTTAGCGTACATCCACAAAAGAAATGCCACAAATAATGGCTCTTTTTGTTTTGTTAAAAGATAATATAACTGCACAGCATCCCAAAGTACGAACTCATTAGTATCTGGATTAAATTTAATGTCCGCTTCTGAATCTCTATTTGCATGCTTAAAAAAATTCTTCGCTTCATTAAGTTTTTTTCCAAATTCATTTTGGCGTTCTTCGCGAACCGTTTCTAATATTTGTGATTTTAAACTTTTTATTTTGCGCGCCCTACAAAGCGATTCGAACATTTCTTGAGCAGCAGAGCCTAGCGTATGAATTGAAACTGGATCATTTTTGTTTAAAAACATTTGTACAGCTTTATGCAATTGTCTTGATGCAGCATCAAGTTTTGAGATATGCATGAAAGTCATTTATTTATCATTTACAATATAAAAAGATAGATAATTACCCTCCGTTGGTTTAAATCTCCGCATTTGAACCAAATATTCCTATATTAATAAACTAGAAACGCATGGTTCAGGTGCGGAGACCTGAACCAACCGAAAACATTATTTATTCTGCCTTAATGCATACTCCGGTAAATTTATCACATTTCATAATTGTTTTAATTGTCGTTCCTTTTAAATCACCGAATCTTCGAGTTGATTCTGACGCTATAAAATAGTATCTATTGCTAAGCAGATATGCAATTGCAAATAATATAATCATAATAATTGCGATTGTAAATTTTTTGTCCATAGGTTTTTGTATTCGTTTTTTAAATATTTTTAACTATAAAACATCCAACTCCTCCTATTAATTCTTTACTATACAACACTTACTGTCTATGTCGATATCAACAACATTATATCCTTTAGTTGGTTCAAATCTCCGCATTTGAACCAAATATTTCTATTTTTTCAGAAACGGTTGATTCAGATGCGAATACCTAAACCAATTAATAATTCATATTGTTCATATACATTTAATATTTCTTTGGAAAATACTTTTTCCCCACTTGCCACAAATATTTATCAACCTGTTTTAAAGTAAATTCATTCAAGCCATAATATTTCCTAAAGTCTATAAGAATATCTTTATATTCTGGATATGATTTTAAATCTTGTCTTGAAAAATTACAGAATTTATCTTTCTTTTTGCAATATAACAGCATTTTTTCAACATACGAGTCATATATTGGATAAACTGTCGGTTTATGATGGCTGCAGTATTTTGTCGCAAATGAATAGAAATTAATCATTCTTCCTCCTTTCATCCTGACATTTGCGATTTTATTTACTATTGTCAGATTATTTTTCAAAAGGCAATCGTCAATTTTTAACGCCACAATATGTTTTGCAATGGTAAATGGCGAATAAATATTTGTACTGTAGAAATCGTTTAATGAACATACTTTTATTAAAACATCATCAAGATTCTTATTCAATGGATAAGTTTTTGAAAACAATTTTCTCAAGCTGCTTTCCTGCATCATGTAATTTTCAAGAGAATTCCATCTTTTAAGATATTTTTTGATTTCTTTTTGCGACGGTTTGGGTATAACTTTACTTTTTAACATATGATTTTTGCTTCGCACTTTTGTTAAAACAACTTCATTTGAAAAAAATCCTGCCATAAACTTGTTTCGGGAAATGTTGAGGTGGATTTATTCTACATGAAGATTATCAGATTGCCACGGCGCTTTTGTGCCTCACAATGAGTCAAATCCCCCTAAATCCCCCTTTTTCAAAGGGGGAAAAATAACCCGAATCTTAAATTTGTGACTTTACGGACATTCAGACTTTATAGACTTTCGACTCATTTCCCCATCGACGCCTTAATGAATTCCACAAACAGCGGATGCGGTTTCAGGGGTCGAGATTTAAATTCAGGATGGAATTGGGTTCCGACAAAGAACGGATGCTCTTTTTTCGGAAGTTCCACGATCTCCATCAGCCTTTCGTCGGGAGAAGTTCCTGAGAAAACCATTCCCTTTGCTTCCAGCGTCCCGACATAATCGGGATTCACTTCCCACCTATGCCTGTGCCGTTCGGAAATCTCAGAACTTTTATATGCTTTTCTTGCGATCGAGCCGTCTTTCAGTTTAGCCGGATATGCTCCCAGCCTCATCGTCGCGCCGAAGTTGCTGTCCTTCAGATTCTTCTTCTGTTCCGGCATGATGTCGATCACGGGGTGCGGGGTCATCTCATCGATCTCCGTCGTATTGGCTCCTTCAAAACCGCAAACGTGGCGCGCAAACTCAATGCAGGCGATCTGCATTCCATAGCAAAGCCCGAGGAACGGGATCTTGTTCTTCCTGAGATATTCGATCGCCCTGATCTTTCCCTCGATCCCCCTGGCTCCGAATCCTCCCGGAACGATCACTCCGTCCATTGTTTTCAGCTCTTTCAGCTTTGCGGAATTCTTCTCATATTCTTCCGAATTTATCCATTCGATGACCGGCTTTCTTCCCATAGCCCAGGCCGCATGCTTCACCGCCTCGATGACCGAGATATATGAATCCGACAAGACAAAATTTCCTGTGCTGAAATATTTTCCAACGATCCCGATCTTCACTGTTTTTGTGAGAGCGCGCCTCTTCTTCACCATTGCTCTCCATTCCTTGAGGTCCTTCTGCCTGATCCTCATGCCGAACTTGGAAAGTATTTTTTGCGCCAGGTCTTCATTGTCGAAATTGACCGGAACGTCATAGATCGATTCGACATCCGGAGCTGAAATGACAAAATCTTTCTCAACATTGCAGAACATCGATATTTTTCCCCTTCTGATCTCATCAATTGGAACTTCGCTCCTGCACATGATGAAATCAGGCTGGATCCCGACGGAGTTGAGCGACCGCGTCGCATATTGCGTCGGCTTGGTCTTCATCTCTCCCACCTTATTCGGGATCGGCAGATAGCTCACCAGAAAGAAAAGCACATCTTTCGGATATTGCAGCTTGAGCATGCGGGCCGCCTCCAAAAAAAGAACGTTCTGATATTCCCCAACTGTTCCTCCGATCTCGACCATGACAAAATCCGCCTTCGTGTTCTTGGCCACTTTTTTTATCCTGCCAATGACCTCGAGCGGTATGTGCGGAACCACCTCGACGCACTTTCCTCCATATTCCAGATTTCTTTCGCGATGAATGACCGACTCATAGACCCTGCCGGTCGTCATATAGTTATCCGAAAGTATATCCACATCCATGAATCTTTCATAATTCCCGATGTCCTGATCCGTTTCGATCCCGTCATCGGTCACAAAGACCTCTCCATGCTCTATCGGATTCATCGTTCCCGCATCCACGTTTATATACGGATCTATCTTGATTGCCGTGACTGAGAAACCTTTGCTCTGAAGAACCTTGCCGATAGAAGCTGTCGCAATGCCTTTTCCCACGCCCGACATCACTCCGCCCGCAACAAATATATACTTTGTCCTTGGCATATTTTTGTAAGTTTATGAAAGATATTAATTTATCCGACTTAGGCCCAAACATATGAAAAAGAGGCTAAAAAGCCCCGTTTTCTATTCTTGCGCTTCGACTATGACCACCGCCCTGACCTCAAGGCCGTGATCCAGATCTATCACAAATTCTTTTTCTCCGGCTTCCTTGATGGGTTCTGCAATGACTATTTTCGAACTGTCGATCTCAAAACCTTTTTCCTTCAATGCCTTGGATATTTCATCCGCCTTCACTGCGGCATAAAGTTTTCCCGCTTTGTCCGCTTTTGCACTGACAGAGATCGAAACTCCCTCGAGTTTGGCCGCAAGCTCCTGCGCCTTCTTGAAATCCTCTTCCGAACGCAATTCTTTCTCTTTCTTGATCTCTTCCGCTCTTTTTATGGTCGCCTTCGTTGCGGCTTGGGCATACCCTCCGGGAATCAGAAAATTCCTGGCATATCCGTCTGCCACATCCTTGATATCACCAGCGCTTCCGAGATTCTGTACATCTTTTGTGAGTATTACTTTCATAACTTTCGTCCTTTAATGCTTAAAAATTAAATTACTTCTTAAAAGAAGCTATAATGCTTCTAGAAACCATTGTACTACATTATTTCAAAATTATCAAATGTTTTTCCTTTTTTGAGCCATTCATATTCCACTCTCTCCACATTCGCGCCCGTCGGACCATTATAGCACCATTCCAGCAATTCTTTCAAGTTTTTCTCCTCTCCCGAAGCCATGATCTCCACGGTGCCATCGGGCATGTTCCTCGCAGATCCCGAAACGCCGCATTCCAGCGCTTTTCTTCTCGCTTCAACCCTGAAGAAAACCCCCTGAACTCTGCCGGATATCTTTATGTAGATCGTCTTCATAGGTGCTATTTCAACAGTTCCAAAGCCTTATCAAGCTGGGGATCTTTGTCATTATTTATATCCTCTTCCGTCAGTTCAACCTCGTAATCAGGATGTATTCCGTCATGATTTATATCCGTGCCGTTTGGCGTCAACCATCGTGCAATTGTGACCTTCAGCGCCGAACCGTCCTTCAAGCCTTCCATTTCCTGAACAAGCCCTTTTCCGAAGGTCTTCTTCCCCACAAGCTTCACATCGTTATCATCTTTCAACGCCCCCGCAAGTATCTCAGAAGCGCTGGCGCTCCCTTCATTGACCAGGACCACTACGGGAATATTGTCGAATCTCTTTCCTCCCTGAGCGGTATATTTTTCCTTTGACTTTCCTCCGTCCTGAATAACAACGGTTTTTCCCTCATCAATGAATCTGCTGGCAATATCGATCGCCCGATTAAAATATCCCCCGGGATTGTTTCTGAGGTCCAGAACGATCCCCTTCGGCTCCTTAAGCAAAACATCGTCTATGATCCGGTCGAACTCCTGCCCCGTATCATCCTTGAACTGATTTATGGAAATATATGCAACATTGCCATCCATCATTTTCCAGTCCACCGTATTCATCACCACAGTGTCTCTCACGACCTCGATATCCCTGCTCTTCTCTTCATCCTTGCGTAAAATTGTCAGATTTACTTTCGTTCCTTTTTCTCCGCGGATCAGCATTATCGCCTCGTCTATGCTGAGTCCTGTGATATCCTTTTCATCCACCTTGATTATCACATCTCCCGCAATGATCCCCGCTTTCTCGGCCGGGCTTCCTTTGAGGGGAGCGATAACTGTCAAAAATCCGTTCCTGAACCCGATCTCCGCTCCGATCCCGCCAAAACTGCCTTTCATGTCCTGGCTAAACAGATCATTTTCCGCCGGACTCAGGAAAACCGTATATGGATCTCCAAGAGAATCAACCATGCCCGAAACAGCGCCATATACCATTTTTTTATAGTCCAGCGGAGCGATCGTATATTTTTTTTCTATCACGCTCCATGCATCCCAAAAAATGCCGAAATCAATGTTCTTGTCCTGAGAAACAGAACTGGGATATTGATTCGAAACATTAGCCGTCACGCCGCCTCCGGCATATGAATCCAGGATATCCTTTGAAGCAAATCCAAAGCCGAAACTGATGACTGAAACGAGAAGGAATACGGCTATTTTGTCGGAAAAGTTTTTCATGCTTGGATTATTTTATTTTATCAGTTAAAAAGATTCTTTATTTCTTCCCTGATTTTGCCGAAGTCTCCTCCGTCGGGAAGCAGAATATATGCGCCATTCTGATCTCTTGCGGCATAAAGAAGGCCGCCGCTCGTCGTGTCAAAAATTTTATGCTTTATTTTCGTTGAATCCAGTCTCTGGGCAAGCACAGCCATTTCCTGGATCTCCCAGAGCTGCGCATCCACCCTCACATCATTTCCAAGAGTATCCAATATTGAAACGATCTTCAGCGGATTTGAAAGGACTCCGAGTCCGAGCGCTTTTTCCTTCACTGCCATAAGGACCTGCTGCTGTCTTTTTGCCCTGTCAAAGTCATTTGAACTGAATCTTGCCCGAACGAACAGAAGCGCCGTATCCCCGTTGATCGTTTGCTTGCCGGCAGGAAGGCTGATAGGCCCCTCCTCAAACTGGTTCAGCTCGGAAAACGGCTGGCTGAGAGTTATCGTGACCCCGCCCATTGTGTCTATTATTTCTTTGAAAGCCCGAAAATCAACGCTCGCGGCATAATGAACATCAAGCCCCGTAACCTCAGAAACTGTTTTTTTTGCATAGTCCAAACCGCCCTTCCAGCTCTTTGTGTCCTCCATGCCCAAAACATACGCCTCGTTTATCTTCCTGCTGGTCTCGTGATTGGGCATTTTTACATAAAGGTCCCGCGGGATCGATATCAATGCGACATTTCCCGTCTTAAGCTCAACGCTCGCAACCATCATGGTATCGGTCAGAAGCCCTCCATTGGGATCATCCACTCCCCTTATTCCCAAGAGAAGAACATTCAGCCGCTCAAGCTTATTCTCCTTCACTCTTTCCATTGCGGAATAATCCTCGCCCTCAACAGGCAGGATCTGGAAGAATTTTGATCCGATCGGCAGCATTCTGATTATGCTTTTCAGAACCGAATTCTGTTCTCCTGTCATCTTGTCGAAAGTCAAACTGGCCTTATTGGCCATATAGCCTCCCGAAATAACCACAGCAAACAATAGCGTACAAAACACTGCGTACGTTTTCTTTCTCCTGCTTTTTTTCAACTTGGAAATAACTCCTTCCTTGACATCAATGTCTTGATTGACGATCTTTTCAATATCGAACTTCTCCTTTGGAGGATAATATACCATAAAATAAATATGAGAACATTAATGATGCTTTTATACCACTGATTATCGCATTTTATTCCTGAAATGTAAATAGTAAAACCGCCTCCGAAACACAATAAGAATTTTATCACATTCTATCTTTGAAATATGCGCCCTTCAGCGAATATAGGACTGCGATCACGAGGACTGTGAACATCAAAACCTTATCATTGAAGAGCACGACGTCGAACAAGCCGTAGATCAGCACCCAGAAAAAATATGCGAAAAATGCGCCGGCGAATATTTTCATCTCATCGCCCGCAAGTTCTTTTCTGAAAAGTCTGTTTGAAAATAATAATATTTCAAAATTGATCAGTATGAACACCAAGAGTCCGAATACTCCTGTCTCCGCCGCAATATCAAAATATATATTATGCGCGGAAGAACCCATTTTCGCAGTCCCCATCTCCTCATCCAGGATCAGCGGAAAGTTTCCGACGCCGACGCCGAAAAGATAATGCCTGTTTATAGACTCGATGGTCCTGTTCCATATCTCAATACGCCCCATATTTGAAGATTCGGTAAAATTGGAGATTGAGACCAGCCGCTTGAACATCGCCTCCTCTTTGACGTCCCCGATCTCGACCCCGCTCCTGGAAAGCTGGACTTCCTGATTTTTCCTCAGCACGAATCCCGAGATCGGCATCAGTATGAAAAATATCATTATGGAAAACAGAATCACCCTCGGATTTATTTTTTCACGCGCTCCCCGGCGCATCTTCCTTGATAGGTCCTTGATGCCGTTTATTTTCGATCTAAAATTCGTGAAATATGCAACACCTATCGCAAGCGCCGCAACAGAACTCGCCCACACCCCGCGGGATCCCGAAAAGAAAAGGGCCAGCAGATAAAGCGACATGGCCAATATGATATTATTTTTTTTCGGTCCTTTCTCGTGAACGATAAAGAATAATACTACGGGCATTGCAATGAGGATGAAAAGTGAGAATGAATGCGAATCGGGAAAAACCGAGAACATTCTGAGAGTTGCCGGCAGAACATCATAATACGAAAACCATGTATTACTGTAGCTCAAAAGCGTGCTGAGATTCTCTCCATAGAACACCTTTATGACGCTATTGGTCCAGAACTGCCAGAACTTGAAAAGAGGCACGAAAAAAGTCAGAATGAGCTGGAAATATCCTATGAATGCGACAATAAGCGAACACTGGAGGAGATATTTCAAAACAGAGAGAACGTCCTCTTTCCTGCTTATAGCGGCCTGGCTCACCGGAAAAAGAAGCGCTATGTTCACAATGAATAAAATCTTCTTGATACCGGCCCCGATATAATGAGCCTCGGCAAGAGAAAGAAGATTAATAATGATGAATAAAACGAACAACCCAAAAAGTCTTCCATATGCCTTCTCTCTGACGGATATGATCGATGCCGCCGCCATATTTTTTACTTTTTCGGCCGCACCTTTTCCGCTGATCTTCAGGCAATAGCGCCCGATAACCGCCTTCGCAAACAGGGCAGCGATCAGTATCCTCCAGACGCTCATCGAATCCGAAAACTGATTTCCCGGAAGGGCGGTGAAAAAAGGGATCGAAATGATAAAAAGCCCCAAAGAATCCAAAAGTGTCATCCTATAAAAACCATAGCACATTACCGCAAGAATAAGATATGACGATTCCTGGGGCAATATGCCCAATATCATCAAAACAACGATAATGATCTGGATATAGAATATTTTGCTTATGGATATTGACATTTTTTAATATTTATATTATGATGTTAAGTTATTATAAGCTTTTAAGCTTATAATACGCGGAGGATTATGGAAAATATTAATATCGGTAAAGCGCACTGGACCGCAACAATGCTTCTTATGCTGGCAATTATGCTTCTGGCCGAAAGAAAGAATAATATCGAACTTCTGGGATCATTCATGCTCTTTGTGTTCTCGTCCATGATGTGGATGGTTTTAAATGCCAGATTGCGGGATGCAAAACCGAAAACTGAAAGCAGCAAATTGAAAAAACTACACCTGACATTTGTTGTCATTTCGGGAATTCTGTTCGCAGCATCCTATATAATGGTTTTCATTGAACCGCAACGATTCAACGCCGTATTGGTCGCAATGCTGGCAACTATTACGGTCATGCTGTCAAGCGGAGTCAAGTATTATGAGGTTAATAGATCATCGAATTAATTAACCTCTTTTTTTTATTGACTCAATATTCCGCAATATCTCATCCGCGCATCTTTGCCAGCTGAACCTTTTTAGATTCTCCCGCCCCAGCAAAACCAATTTTTCCCTATAGGGTCCGTCAAGGATCAGCCTTTTCATACTATCATATATTTCTTTTTCCGTATTGTGTCCGACATATTCAACGGAATTTCCCCCCGCCTCCGGAAGCGAGCTTCCTCGGGTCGTAACGACGGGTTTATCGAATTTCTGCGCTTCAACAACCGGAAGGCCGAACCCCTCATAATCCGACAGATAGATCACGAATTCACAGCCGCCATACAAATAATTCAGCTCTTCCTCCGCCACCGAATCAATATGCAGAATGGCATTTCTTCCAAGTTTTTTGTTGATATCGGCCGCCTGGCCGTCAATATCCTCAAAGGGATATGTATGATTCTTTCCAAGCACGACAAGCTGATAATCATTAAGCTCTTCGGATATTTTCCCAAAGGCCCTGATCAATTCCGGAACATGCCTCCTGGTGAAGATTGAACCTATATAAAGGATATATTTTCCTTCTATCTTGTACTTGCCCGGCTTTTCCCCCATTTCAGACGCGCTCCTGTCCTTTTTTTCAAACCCCTCATCACATGCAAGATAGGTCACCTTGATCTTTTCCGGGCTTGTTCCATAGTATTTTATGATCTCATTCTTGCTGAACTCCGATATCGTGAAAATAAGATCGGTCGATTTCGCCGAATATTTCGACATCATCCTCAGAATGAACTGGCTTCGGGAATCGAACCACTCGGGATGCGCTTCATATGAAATGTCATGGAGCGCAACCGATGATCTTGCGGGACAATAAAAAGGCTTCAGATAAAAAGGCGAAAAGAAGAAATCAACCCTATCTTTTTTTATATTTATCGGAATAAGGACATGCTGGAAGAAAAAATTGCTCGAAAACCCAAAAGCGCTTCCAAGAAGCTTCGGGCGGAAATTAGAGCTCTTCAGATATTCTTCCTGCGGTATCCTGTTTTTGAAATAAAGCAGAAATTCATGCTCCGGATGGTCTTTCCAGCGCTTCAAAACATTGGAAAGATATCTTCCCACTCCAGTTGTCGGCTGCTCAAGGCTTCTTGCATCGATCGCAATGATCATTTGATTGAATTATATTATATACTGCTATGAAAAGGAAACTTGCACTCCTCCCCTTGGAAAAAGGAGGTTGGGAGGGATTTTCAATTCATCTCTTCATAAATCTTTTCAACAACTCCCTCAATATTCTTCAAAACCTCTATATTTGTAAATCTCAGAACTTTTAAACCACAATCTTGCATATATCCATCCCGGACTCTGTCTTTTTCTTTATTCACATTTTCGCAGTGCTGTCCGCCATCTACTTCTATTACCAATTTAGCGCATGAACAATAAAAATCCACTATATAATTGCCAATTGTTTTCTGGCGATAAAACTGACTATCCTTTATTTGCCTACCTCTTATTTTCAACCAAAGCAATTTTTCAGCATCTGTCATATTCTTACGAAGTTCCCGCGCTCTGGATTTTAGTTTTTTATTATATTGTAGAATCATGAATCATTTAATGCAAATCCCCCTTAATCCCCCTTTATAAAGGGGGAAATAGATTTGATTATCTTTTTTTTATTCACTCCTCCCTTTTGAAAAGGGAGGTTGGGAGGGATTTTTTAATAATTTCCAAAATGCAGTCTTCTATTTATGCAATAATCATTTGCTACATAATTTCACAATACTATTTAATAAAATCAAAGTCAAACAAAAACCCCGCATGTGCACATGATGGGTTTTTGTAAAACTGACTGTATTATTTTACGGCATCCTTCAGGCTCTTGCCTGCTTTGAACTTTGGAACCGTCATTGCCGGGATCTGGATCTTTTCGCCCGGTTTCTGAGGATTAACTCCTACTCTTGCAGCTCTCTTGCTTACAGAGAAAGTGCCGAATCCTGTCAGAGCGACCTTTCCGCCCTCAACTAGAGTCTTGGTTATGGCTTCTAATGCAGCGTTTACGACCAATTCAACTTCCTTTTTTGAAACGTCCGTTTTTGCTGCAATACTGCCGATAAGTTCGTCTTTTGTCATTTTTGACACCCCCTTTCTTTATAAAATCTAAATTTAAATTAAAATCGATTTTTTAAACTGATTGCGACTATAGTGAATTATACACAAACGGCTAAAATAAAGCAAATTTTAAAAAACATCGCTTAATACCTCGCTGATCCTCTCTATGCTTTTCGCTTTTCCCGTTTCTTCGTCGATGTCCATCAGAACCGCGTTCACGATCGCGGAATTATCGTCACTTATCTCATATTTGAACGGGATCTGGCTGATCATTTGCTCGATCACCACTTCTTTCTTGCATCCGATTATCGAATCCTTCGGTCCGACCATTCCGACATCTGAGATAAAAGCCGTTCCGCCTTTCTGCACCTCATTGTCGGCTGTCTGTACGTGCGTATGCGTCCCGCATACAGCACTGACCCTTGAATCAAGATATTGTGCAAGGGCTCTTTTCTCACTCGTGGCTTCCGCGTGAAAATCTATTACAATGACTTTCACTTTTCCCTTATTCTCGTTTATAATCCTGTCCGCCGCGCGAAACGGACAGTCAGGATATCTCTGGAAAAACACCCTTCCGATCAGATTGATGACCATTATCTTGGCGCCGTTCACCTCAAAAATCCTGAATCCCTTGTCTAATTCAAACCTGGGATAATTCGCGGGACATAAAAAATTGAATTCTTTCTTGCTTTTTATGATCTCTCCGGATTCGCTCGTATCCCAGACATGATCCCCGCAAGTCATAATATCGATCCCGAATGAAGCGATCTCTCTCAGTGTATTCTTGGTCACGCCTTTGCCATGTGCGACATTATCGCAATTTGCGATCGCTACGTCATAGCCATATTTCTTCTTATATGCAGGCAAAGCTCTCTTTATCGCCATCCTTGCGGCTTTGCCCACCATATCTCCAAAAAATAATATCTTCATCTCGTTAATAAGCAAATTAGCTTTTATCAAATACTTTAGATCTCATATATCCCAATGTCTTGACCCAAGTTTTGACTTTTGACATTTGACTTTTGACCTCGCCCTTATCTCGCATATTCCACGGCCCTGGTCTCTCTTATGACATGAACTTTGATCTCTCCCGGATAGTTCAATGTCTCTTCGATCTTATCGGCCACTTTCCGCGACAGTTTCAATGCCCCGAGATCATCTATTTTTTCCGGCGTAACGAATATCCTGATCTCGCGTCCCGCCTGGATAGCATATGATTTCTCGACTTCATCGAAAGTGTTTGCGATATTTTCAAGCTCTTCAAGCCTCTTGATATAGTTCTCGAGAGTATCCTTCCTCGCGCCCGGTCTCGCCGCCGAGATCGCATCCGCAACCCTTATGATCACGGCCTCCGTCGATTCGAACGGATAGTCTTCATGATGCGATTGCATCGCCTTTATGATATCCTCCGACAAACCGAATTTTTTTAATATATTCCGTCCGATCTCAATATGAGTTCCCTGAATTTCATGATCGACCGCTTTTCCGATGTCATGCAGGAGTCCCGCTTTTTTCGCAACCGTCACATCCGCACCGAGTTCTACGGCAAGCGAGTTCGATAATTGAGCGACTTCTATGGAATGCATAAGCACGTTCTGGCCATAGCTCGTCCTGAACTTCAGCCTTCCCAGAAGCTGCACCAGTTTCGGATCAAGCCCCGCAACTCCTACTTCTGCGACAGATGCCTGTCCCGCCCTCTTCACAACATCGATTATTTCCTTCTTCACGTCATTTACAACCTCTTCGATCCTTGCAGGATGGATCCTTCCATCAGACATGAGTTTCTCGAGCGAAAGTTTCGCAACCTGCCTTCTGATCGGATCAAAACCCGAAATGATTATCGTATCCGGAGTATCATCGATTATAACCTCAACCCCCGTCAACTGTTCCAGTGTCTTTATGTTCCTTCCTTCGCGTCCGATTATCCTCCCCTTCATCTCATCGCTCGGAAGCATTACGCTTGAAGTCGTAACTTCAGCCGCATGCGAGCCTGAATATTTCTGAATTGCCTGCACAATGATCTCATTGGCTTTCTTCTTAACCTCGTCCGCCTCTTCGGCCTGGAGGAATTTTATTCTTTTTACCAGGTCTTCCTTGTGGTCTTTTTCCGCCTTATCCAAAAGCACCGTCTTGGCATCTTCAATAGTCAGACCGGCGATCTTTTCAAGTTTCGCTATCTGGTCCTTCTTTATAACCTCGACATCCTCTTTTATCTTCATGATCTGCTTCGCTTTTTCCTGCAGCACGTTTTTCTGCCTCTCAGCCTCATCTGACTTCTTGTCCAGCATCTCTTCTTTTTTCTCAAGCCTCTGCTCATTCCTGATGACCTGCCTGGTCCTCTCCGTTTCTTCTCTTTTTACGTCTTCAAGGGTCTTTACGGCTTTATTCTTGGCTTCCAAGATTATTTCCGCCGCTTTGTCTTTTGCTTCAGTGAATATCTTTGACACCTTTGCTTCGGCCGATTCAACCTGTTTCTGAGCGAGGATCTGCCTGCCGAAATAACCCAAAATACAACCCGTTGAAAAGGCTATCAAAGCTAGCACAAGCATATATATTACATCTTCCATTTTTTTCTCCTAGATCCGATCGGCCAATTTTGCTGATGCATGATCCGGAAATACGCGCCGGCGTCTTCGATTTTGTCCTAGACGCGGGGCGGAGTTCAGCTATATTTTGCCAAAACCTAACAATGAGGCCGCAAACTGCGCCCCTTCCTTAGGATTACTATGATAAAACCGCTTTTTATAGCCAAAATTTTTATTCATAAATTAACAAAATACTCGCTTGCCGGATCATTCGATACAATCTTTTCCGATCGTTATTAATAATTTAACTTACAGAACCATGTTATCAGATAGAATGGATATTGTCAAAATGTTACCGGTATTTCATTCAAATCTCAAAGCTTCGATAGGATTCAGTCCTGCCGCTTTTTTGGCAGGGTACCACCCGAAAACGATCCCGAAGAAAGCGGCTACGAAAAAAGAAATAAGAATGGCTTCCACGGATATGACATATGGCCAGGCGAATCCAAATGAATTTATGGCATAGGTTATTGCGAGGGATACCATAATACCCATTACTATCCCGATCACTCCTCCAAGAACAGAGATCAGGATCGCCTCAAGCACGAACTGTATCAGGATATCCTTTTGCTTCGCCCCCAAGGCCTTGCGAAGACCGATCTCTTTTGTCCTCTCTGTGACTATGACAAGCATTATATTCATGATACCGACCCCTCCCACCAGAAGGGATATTGCCGCAAGAAGTCCAAGAAGGAGAGATATTGCTCCGGTCACCGAATTCACTATATCCAGGATCTGGCTGACCGCTACTATTTCAAAATCGTCATTTTTAGGATCCGCTATGTGGTGTCTTTGCCTCATAAGCTTCGCGATCTCGCTCCTGGCCTGCGGGATAAATGCCTCGTCTGAGATCTTGATCCCTATTTCCATTATATAATCGATCCCAAGAAGCATCTTCTGCCCAGTCAAAAGCGGCACCACGACCATCTCATCCATGTTTATGCCGAACATGATCCCTCTTGACTTCAGAACTCCCACAACCTTAAAACTCACCTGTTTTATTTTAATTGATCTTCCGACGGCATTCTCGGAACCGAAAAATTTCTTTGCCACATCGCCTCCGATCACGATAACCCTGGCCACGGCGCTGTTCTCATCCTCTGTGAAAAATCTTCCGCTGTCTATCTTCATCTGACCGTCTATTGCCGGATAGAAAGAATCGGAAGCAAGAATAAATACTTTTTTTTCTTTTTCCTCGTATTTTGCCACATCCATCGAAGAGGTATATCCGGAAACTGCTTCGATATACGGAAAGACTCTTCTGTCTCTCATGGCTACAGCATCATCTCCCTTGAGGGTCGTTACAACTATCCCCTCCGCTCTGGAACGCGCGCTATTTCCAAGATCGCTCCCGGGAATTTTGACCTGCACCGAGATCAGATTTGAACCGAATGAATTGATCTGATTTACGACCAAAGCTTTCAATCCCTGGCCTACGGAAACAATAATAATAACGGCAGCGACTCCGATGACTATGCCCAAAACGGACAAAGCCGTTCTCGTCTTGTTCGCTTTGAGGCCGATATACGCAAGTTTTATGATCTTGGGATTGATAATTGACATATTATTGTTTTTTTGATAGCGCTAGATGTCAGGTTTGAACTGAACTTTCAAATCTTGTACAACTTATGGAGATTGAAAAATTGAGCGAACAGAATGATGAAAATATAAAAGTCGTGATCACCGACATTGACGGCAGCATGATGCCCCAGGGAGGCCCGATGGCTTCATTGCCGAACAAAGAGACGGACTCGGCCTTGTCGAAGGAATACTGCACTATGCCGAAAACGGATATTTCGATGAGCGAACTGCCAAAAAAATACAACAAAAGATCGACGAACTGAAAATTTTCTGAAACAAGGAGAGATAAAGTTATCTCTTTTTTTATCGGTCAAAATCATGAATAATTCCGCTCTTATAAGTTTCTGCCTGGTCGAATATTATCCATCATTCATGCAATAATCCCTCCTACGATAAATTTATTATTGAATTCATGAAATATTCAAAGATTATTCATATATTTTTCATTTTGATCTTTAAATTTTTATTTTTAAATATTATTCGTATCTCAATGCTTCGATCGCATTTAATTTTGCCGCCTTATGGGCCGGGTAAAGTCCAAAAACGATCCCGATGATCACCGCAACAGACACGGAAATTATAACTGAAAAAGGAGAGATAATCATCTCCCAGTGATACCCGAGATATTGCAGAACGAGAGCGATCAAAACCGAAAATATCGACCCCAGGATCACTCCGATAGACCCGCCGACGAAAGTAAGCATTACGGATTCCACAAGGAACTGGTTCCTGATATCGGACCGCTTGGCGCCGATCGCCTTTCGAAGACCGATCTCCCTGGTCCGTTCCGTCACGCTGACCAGCATGATGTTCATTATCCCGACTCCGCCCACAATGAGAGATATGGCAGCAATCGCACCCAGGAACAGATTAAGGGCATTTGTCACGCTTCCGATTATGTCCAGCGCTTGCGTCATGCTGCGCACCGTAAAATCTGCCTTAGCGGGATCGGTTATGTTGTGCCTCTGCATCAATAATTTGCGTATCATACTTATGGCCATTGGAATGTTCTCTTTCAGGTCCACCTTGCCCCTAAGAAAAGAAATATGGTCGATCCCCAGCATGATCTTCTGCGCCGTCTTGACCGGAATAAAGACCTGGTCGTCCTGGCCGGAGACGGATGAACCTTTCTTCTTCAAAATGCCGACGACGACGAAACTCTCCTGATCTATTTTCACCCTCCTTCCGATCGCGTTTTCCGCGATGAATAATTTTTCATAAACGGAATTTCCCAGAACCACGATCCTGGAAACGCTTTCATCTTCATCCTGGACAATGAATCTTCCGCTCACGACTTCCGCATTTTCAACGTTGATGAAATCCGAAGTCACTCCCGAAAAAGTGGCATTTTTCGATCTGTTTTCATAGGAAATATCGGCATTCCCATTGACATACGGGGTTACGGCGATGATATGGGGGATCTTTTTGATCTCTTTGGCGTCATCATAGGTGAGCGTCGTTATCACAACCCCGAACATCGATGAAGGCGGACCGCCTTCCTCGCTGGCGCCGGGAAGAACCCCTACGAGATTGCTTCCAAGGGATTCGATCTGATTGAAAACATAGCTTTGCGCCCCTGCGCCCACCGCCATGATCGTTATGACACTGCCCACTCCTATGATGATTCCCAGCATAGTCAAAAAAGACCGCCTTTTGTTGACAGCGATGTTTCCAAGTGCAAATTTAATAATTTTAACAATTTTCATAATTATCTCATAATGCCTAAAAAAATGTAATTATCATGAATTTTATTCTTTAATTTTCAATTCACAATTATCAATTTACATTCAAATTCCAATTCATCAATATCCAATTTGAAAATTACGTAATTGAAAATTCACTGAAAATTGTAAATTGACCATTGAAAACTACTCAATGCCTATTAATCAGATCAATCATGATAATTAGAACAAGAAAATACTCTGCGGTTACGATCATTTCTTAAACTCCCCATTCGCAGCAAGTCTTCTTTTGCCTATTACTTCGTCTTCTATAATAAGCCCGTCTTTTACATGCAGGATCCTCTTTGCACACTCTGCGGTATATTTTTCATGCGTAACCATGATAATTGTATGGCCTTCATTGTTCAGCTTTTGCAATATCTCAACGATCTCTTCGCCGGATTTGCTGTCAAGATTTCCCGTCGGTTCATCGGCAAGAATAAGCCTCGGATTGTTTATAAGAGCCCTCACGATAGCCACTCTTTGCTGTTCTCCGCCCGATAATTGATTCGGCCTATGGTCAAGCCTATGCGTCAAACCGACTTTCGCAAGAAGCGCAACGGCTTTTTCCTTCATTTCCTTTTCATTGATATTGGCCAAATAGGTCGTTGGAAGAAGCACATTCTCCAGAACACTGGTCCTCTGCAGAAGATTATATGATTGAAAAATAAATCCGATCTTTTCACTGCGAAACTCGGCAAGCTTGTCATCATCCAGCTTGGAAGTATCAAGGCCCTCAAAATAATAATCTCCGCTTGAAGGTTTGTCCAAAAAACCAATTAGATGCATAAGAGTTGATTTTCCCGAACCCGATGCCCCCATAATGGCGACAAATTCGCCTTCATTGACTGAAAACGAAACGCCTTTTAACACGCTCGTTTCCACCTCCCCGTTCGTATAAATTTTTTTTATATCCTTCAGTTTTATCAACTCTGCTATTGACATTATAGTAGTTTTATGCTATAATTTAAAGTTAAATAATGTAACGTTTTGTCACAAACAAAACAAGAAAGGAAGACATTATGAACTACGAAATACAAGATATGATCGATGTAGCTTTAGATAAACTTAACGAACAGATGGAAAAATACGACATTTCTTCCAAGATCGAAGAAGCTGAAGAAGCTGAATGGTAGCTTCCATCCGCAAACCACCCCGGCTGAAAAGCGGGGTGGTTTGTTTTGGCTTGCCTCCCCTTTTCATCGATCCGCGAACTGGTCGCTAGGCCTGACCCTCAACGAACGTTACAACGCTCTGGCCCTCGAAAAGTCCGCTCAAAACCTCTATGTTTATATCCCCTTTCAATCCCATTTCAATGTTGACATCCGTCAGCTTTCCATTTTCGACGATCTGAACATATTTTCGCGAACCATCTTCTTTGAGAGCCTGGAACGGAATCATAAGCACATTTTCTTTCTTTGCGGTCAGGATGTCGAGATTGGCGGTCATTCCCGGTTTTATGATCTGCGCATCAGCTGTGAACATTGCCGTAACTTTGTAATATATGACGCCGGACACCTCGGTCTGCGCCGGATCAATGCTGATGATCTTTCCGACAAATTCTTTGTCCGGACCAAGCGCGTCAAAGGTTATTTTCACTTCATCCTCGATCTTCACTTTGGCTATGTCCACTTCGGAGATATTTGCTTTTATTTCAAAACTGTCCGTGGTTATGATCGAAACGAAAACTTTTGCCGACGTGGCAATCTCTCCTATCTCGCCGTTAATTTCCGTGATGATGCCTTTATCGGGAGACTTGAGAGTGGAATTATCGATCTGGTTCTGTATGAGATCCACATTTGCCTGCGCTTTCTTGACCTGCGATTGGAATGAAAGCATGTCAGCGCTCCTCGGCCTCGCTTTTTTAAACGCGAGCTGGTCCTCGGCCTGATTCAGAGCCCCCTCGGCAGCCTTAACCGAACTCTCCGCGGCATTGACCCTCAGGCTTGCGGATGACCTTGCGGAAACCAAAGATTGCTCATAAAGATCCAGGGAGCTTTGCGCCGAATTGACCGTGGCCTGAGCGCTGTCCAAATTCGTCTGATTTGTTATCTTCTGCGTAGAAACATCCTGATTGGCTGTAGTTATGTTGGATATTGAAGTGTTCGTTGAAGTCCTGGCTGAAGAAATATTCGATTTCAACGTATCAAGCTCGGTTTGCGTCAGTGTCGACGAGGTTACGGTCGCCGAAAGAACTTTGTATGTATCGCTGAGCGCGGTCCGGATATTCTCAAGAGCATTTTTCGTCTTAAGAAGAGCTTCATCGGTCTTATCGTGCGTCAGCGAAGAAGTGATGCTGATCGCGTAATCATTGGCTGTATTATATGAATTAGTGGCCACTGCCTTGCTAGATGTTGCATTATTGAGATATTGGATATTGAGTACGCTCAAGGTATCCTGAGCATCTTCATATTCCAGCGTCGTCTTATTCGTATTCAGCGAGTTGGATGCCGTCACGAGGCCTGCATTGATCGTATCCCACGCATTATCATAATCTTGATTCAGATTATTTTCATTCGAAGTCGTGGTATTATCAAGACTCTTCCGGGCATTTGCCAGGGTGGTCTTTGCGCTGTTCACAGAAGCTTCTGCGCTCAAGATGTCATTCTGCGATCCCTCCTCGGCATCCAGCAAGCTTTGCTGTGCATTTTCCAATGCAATCCTTGCATTCTCAACGGCAGTCTGGGATAACTTCAGATCTTCATCAGTTGCTCCCTCTATCAGCTTGTTCAGATCCGCGGTCGCCGAATTCAGACTCGCCCTCGCCTGTTCAAGCTGAGAATCCAATTGAGCCGTATCCAGCTTTGCGATAATAGCGCCCTGCTCGACATGATCCCCGACCTTAACGTTTATTTCCTGAACCTTGCCCGAATTTACAAAATTCAGATCAAGCTTCTTCGCCGCCTCAACCGTGCCGGTTGCAGATACGGTCTGCAGAACCTCCCCCCTGGTCACTTGCGCAGTCGTATATTTAGGCTCCGGTTTTTTTGAAAAACTGAAAAAAGCGATAATTATGATCAATAGAACTGCAACTGCAATAATTATGTTTCGCTTGGACATGATGGAAAAATATTAAAAATTATGAGAATCTCTCTGATAAGTTTCTTTTGAGCTATAAAATTCAGAATTTTGAGCAAAAATGATGAAAATGAGGAGGTTTAGCCTGTGTTAAGCCGACAAGTTTTGAATGATTTGCCAGCTGTAATTATGAGTTTTTGGCCAATGCGAACTTACGATGCAGGCTCTGATATCGTAAAAGATCGAAATGCGCCGCTTGGCTTGATCTATGAAACTCCTCTTGTCAGCACAACGGTCGAGACCACGATAATCATGGCATATGCAAGCCCGCATATCACCAATCCGACAAGCGCGTACTTTATTGCATTGGCTCCTCCTGTTACCATCCCGAAAATGATCATAAGAACACAGATCATGGCGACCACGCCAAGAATAAAATTTATTATATTCAGGATCGACTGCACTACGTCCGTTTGAACATTTTTAGGCGCCTTTTTTTGCCCCCACGTCGGAATGCTTGTGCCAAAAGCAACGCCTGCATTGAATGTAAGTGCATATCCGAAGACAAGATACCGCAATAATTTGTTCATGATGATATGCTTATTGTTTTTTTCAAGGACCTGATCGATCGCTTCGGACTTACCGGGAAATAACGGAAAAAATTCCTTTAATCAAAAAGTTTCATGATCTCTATCATAGCGTTTTATATACCCCATTATGAATGAAATTGAAAAATTTCGCAACTGCCGCCATATGGATAAGTTCAAGGTCCCCATAAAACAAAAACACCCTATAAATAGGACGTTTTAGAGGGGGGCAAGAAAAACAAATTGTATGATCTTAAAGTTCATTTCCTCTTTGACAGTAAATGTACTTTCACGCTTTTCTTGCTCCTCTCTTCCGATCGT
Source organism: Candidatus Paceibacterota bacterium (assembly GCA_041661265.1). NCBI lineage: Bacteria > Bacillati > Minisyncoccota > Minisyncoccota bacterium. The sequence goes on from JBAZUT010000002.1 coordinate 101,511, forward strand.
AATTTGTCAGTTTGTCTATTTTTTTAAAATGTTGTTGCTCCCCTGGTTTGTATGAAATATTCTTTTTCTTCGTGGGTTAATCCCAGGAATATTTTTACCTCGGCCGGTAGAAGTTTTCCGATTATGGCATTGAATTTCCTCTCAATCCTTTCATCGGCATCTTCAAGCTCGAAGTTGATTGTGCTCTTCAGTCTTGCGAGACTGATATTCGAATCTTCCTTTCTCAACACATCCGACTGGAATTGTTCCCTGGTAATTCCAAAATTACGGATTTCAGGATTCCAATCAAACACCATTCCCGTTTCATCTACTATTTCTGCCATTTATTATACACCTCTTATATATTTATTTGTTTGACAAACTACAATCGTTAGCAATAAACTACCATAATACACTTTACTTGTCAACTTTATGCGAATGAAGTAAAATGAACATATCAATTGTAATATTTTAACTTATTGCCGGTATTTGTTTTTTATACTAAATACTAGATACTTAATACTAACTATCATTCATGGGAAAAGGGAAATGGGGCAAGCCCGCATACAAAGGCAGCGTCGATCCGATCAGTTCCGCAAATTACTTTATGTTTGTTATCATTCTTCTGCTTTTTTTGGGATTCGTCCAGGCGGGAATAAACAAGGGCTGGTTCACTGCAATTGTGGACTATATATCTCAATAGACATTTTGATATGAAAAAAAGCGGGCTAACCCGCTTTTTTTATGTGAATTTATTTTTTGTCTTCATCCTTCTTGTCTCCCTTGTCATTATCCTTCACTTCTTCATATTCTCCCTCGACCGGACCCTTTTCATTTTCTTTTTTCGCGCCGCCGTCTTTTTCCGGCTGAGCCTGCTGATACATAGCCGTTCCGATCTTTTGCGCTTCCTGCGAAAGATCTTCCAGGGCTTTTTTTATTGCATCGATATCCTCCCCGTCTTTCACTTTCTTGAGGATCGCCACTTTTTCTTCGATGGACTTCTTGTCTTCGGCCTTCAGTTTGTCGCCCGCCTCGCGGATCATCTTTTCTGTCGTATAGATCATCGTATCGGCATTGTTCTTCGCTTCGATCTTCTCTTTCTTTGCCCGGTCCGTAGCCGCATTGACCTCGGCATCCTTCTTCATTCTTTCGATCTCTTCTTTCGAGAGGCCGGATGACGATTCGATCCTTATCGACTGTTCCTTGTTTGTCGCCTTATCTTTCGCCTTCACATTCAGTATGCCGTTCGCATCAATATCGAAAGTGACCTCGACTTGCGGAGTGCCTCTTGGCGCCGGAGGTATGCCGTCCAAAATAAATCTTCCGAGAGACTTGTTATCAGAGGCCATTTCTCTTTCTCCCTGAAGCACATTGATCTCAACCGAAGGCTGGCTGTCAGCCGCCGTCGAAAATACTTGCGTTTTCGATGTCGGGATCGTAGTGTTCCTTTCGATAAGCTTGGTGGAAACTCCGCCCAATGTTTCGATCCCGAGAGAAAGCGGAGTGACATCCAGGAGAAGAACGTCCTTCACTTCACCCGAAAGCACGGCTCCCTGCACAGCCGCTCCCATAGCCACGCATTCCATCGGATCAACTCCCCGTTCGATCTTTTTCCCGACATAGTCTTCAACGAATTTCTGCACGATCGGCATCCTGGTGGGACCTCCGACCAGGATCACCTTGTGGATCTGCTGCGCCGAAAGCTTTGCGTCGCTCATTGCCTGCTCTATCGGATGCCTCATCCTGTCGATAAGAGGCTTGATCAATTCTTCAAGTTTTGCGCGCGTGAATTTCAGCGTAAGATGCTTCGGGCCCTCTGCCGTCGCTGTGATGAAAGGAAGGTTTATATCCGTTTCCATTGCAGAACTGAGCTCGATCTTCGATTTCTCGGCCGCTTCCCGAACTCTCTGCATGGCCATCTTGTCCTTTGACACGTCGATCCCGCTCTCAGCTTTGAATTCCTTAACGATATAATCAACAAGCGCCTTATCCATATCCGTTCCGCCAAGCTGAGTGTCTCCCGATGTCGAAAGCACTTCAAAAACCCCTCCGCCGAATTCCATGATCGTCACATCCAGAGTTCCCCCTCCCAGATCGAATACGATTATCTTCTGTTCCTTGCCTTCCTTGTCGAGCCCATAGGCAAGCGCCGCCGCCGTAGGTTCGTTGATGATCCTCACAACTTCCAGCCCCGCGATCGTTCCGGCATCCTTCGTTGCCTGTCTCTGCGAATCATCAAAATAAGCCGGCACGGTTATGACCGCCTTATCGATCCTCTCTCCGAGATATGCTTCCGCGTCTTTCTTTATTTTCTGCAGAATGAAAGCGGAGATCTGCTGAGGAGTGTATTCTTTCCCGAACACGTTATATTTGAAATTCGTTCCCATTTTCCTTTTCGCCGCCATGATCGTTCCTTCCGGATTCGTAACCGCCTGCCTCCTTGCAGGTTCTCCGACCAGAAATTCCCCTTTTTTCGTAAAAGCCACCACGGAAGGAAATGCTTTTCCGCCCAATGTGGCTCCTTCGGATGAAGGTATGATGACCGGACGGCTCGCTTCCATAACTGACGCCGCCGAATTTGATGTTCCGAGATCGATCCCTATTATTTTTGCCATAATTTTATATAGTTATAAAGTTAAAAGTTTATAAAGTTATCACTGGATAGTTATCCAATTATCATAATGTGATCGTATAATTGACATTATCATGTATTAATTTTATTATTGAATTAACAAAAACAAAAAATTTATGGAGGTTTTTAAATGGCACATTTCAGATTAGAGTCAATGGTTGATTGCATTGCAGCTACAATAATTTCAGTCATAGTTTTATTCACAATAATGATTATGATTGGCAATTCCCTCTATGCAATTCCAGTTCTGGCATTCGCTTTTATAATAATGTTTATGCTGTATTTCTTCTTGTCATTTGACAAAAACCCAATATCGAGAAGAATTATCCAGAAAGTAAAAAAACATTTCGACACTGCAGAGCGTTAGACCCTGCAGGTCGATGCTCGCCTGAAGCGAGTATTGACATGCGGCAGAGACCGCATGGTATATAAATAATCAAAAGTATTTGAAATTCTAACACCCCAAAGAGCGAAAAAACGCTCTTATTTTTTTTGCGCTTTTTTCGCCACTTTCACTTTCGCCGCCCGGACCAATTTTCCATTGAATCTATATCCCTTCTGGATCTCATCCACGATCTCGCCTTCCGGTTTTTCCGATTCTATCATTTCAACCGCATCGTGGACATCGGTGCTGAATTTTTCCCCGATCGCCTTTATCTCTTCAAGCCCCTTTTTTTTGAGAAGATCCTCGAGCTGCAGTTTGATCTGGCGGATACCCTTCGCCCATTCCGATCCTTCCATTTCTTTCGGCGTATGCTTTATTGCGATCGAAAGAGAATCGTATATAGGCATAACCTCCATGATCAATCCCGCCTTCGCAGAATCGATCAGATCCTCGAAAAGCTCGCTCTCTCTTCTTTTGTAATTGACGAAATCAGCCTGCGCACGTTTCCAGTTGTTCAGATATTCCTCCGATCTTTTCATCTCTTCTTCCAGCTTCTTTTCCAATTCATCCGATTGAACATCGGTTTCTTCGCCATTTTTCTCGTCATCCCCGATATTTGAACTCATATTTATTGATTAATGCTAAAGGAGTATCGGTTAATTACTCCGGACCATCAAGCCATGACCCCCGATGGCTTCATCGTCCCGAGCCCCGACATCAGTGTCGGGCCCGCAGATATGCACTGTGAACAAGACTATTTTCCGACCTCGATCGGAATTTTCTTGTTTGCCTTTTTCTCGTCGACAGGAACGGTTATTTTGAGTATCCCATCCTTGCTCTCCGCTTTCGCCTCGCCCGCCTTGACGTGAGCAGGAAGGGCGATGCTGCGGCTGAAGCTTCCCGATCTTATTTCCTTGAAATAATAATTCTTCTCTTTGGTCTCTTTTTCTTTTTTTTCTTCTCCTTTGACCGTCAGAACGTCATTCTCTATGCTCGCCTCGACATTCTTCGGATCCATTCCCTCAAGAGCAACTTCCGCCACAACGCTGCCATCTGTCCGATATACGTTCATGGACGGTTTCGATTTTCTTGAAACAGCCGGGATCATCGGAAAAAGATCATCTCCCTCAAAAAATCTGTCAAAATCCTGAAAAGGCCTCCATTTGATAATATCCATGATTATCACCCCCTTCCGTTTTTGATAATTTTTAAATTATGTTCTGCAAAAACGCTTATTTCTTGTTTTCTTCGGATGCGCCCTTGCAATCCGCATGACACCCAGCACATCCCGGACAGCTAAAAAGCTCTTCCTCGTTGACTTCCTTCATCGGCTTGCCGCAGCAGACCGGAGCTTTTTCTTTGTCGGTTTCCTCGATGCTTCCGCATCCTTCTGTACACACATAGAACTTTGACATATTCATTAGTTTAAATTTGTTAATATTTCATATATTACGAACCATGCCGATAAACACAATCCACTGTCAATGAAAATAATAAATTATCAATTACCAATTCACAATTTTCAATGAATGATCAATGTTAAATTGAAAATTATGAACTTAATATAATACAATTATCATTACCGCCATCACCGATCCTCCCCCAAGTAACTTTTTAATATAATCAATCAATGATACGTTCCTGGAATATTTCATCCTCTTCGGTCCGATTATGGCAAGCATCCCTTCTTCTCCGCCTTTCAGATTATATCTTGAAACCACCATACTGCACTCATCTGCGCCCGAGATCGGATTTTCTTTGCCTATAAAGATCTCAACTTCCGATCTTCCCTTGAGCTCTTTCGATAATTTCTGAACGCTTCCATCCAGATAGTCGATTACTTCCGCGATCTTCGAAATACTGTCCAAATTTGTGAATTCCGGCTGAGAAAGAAGCCTCTGGACACCCGCCTTATAAAAATCCTCCGAGTCTATGATTCCGGACAGCGCCAGATTTCCCGACATCGCAGAAAGAAGATTCGCGGTGGTTCTTGCAAGCATCTTGTTCTGAGCTTTTAATTTCAGCACCTCGACCTCGAGCGACTTCTGCTCCCGGGGACTCAACTGTCCCCTTTCTTCCATAAGCACATCCACGAAATACCTGAAGCCTTTGTCGGTCGGGATCCTCCCTGCCGAAGTGTGAGGCTGATAGAGATATCCTTCATCCTCAAGCTCCAGCATTTCGGATCGCAGAGTCGCCGAACTTATATCGAAATCATACTTATCTTTCAACAGAACCGAACTCACCGGAATTGCCGAATCGACATATTCCCTTACGATCGAGCCGAGTATCAATTCTTTCCTGTTTTCCATGATTTTATCAGATTAGCACTTAAACACCTAGAGTGCTAATTCCATTATAATATTTTTTAAAGATGAGTCAAGTATCCGAATGTATATAAAAAAGAATCGGCTTTTTTACCGACTCAGTCTGCTTGGAAGTATTTCCAATCCGACAAATTTCTTGTTTTCTTCGAACTGGAACAATACCACGTCCCCGTTTTCCAGATATCTCAGATTGATCCTGTCTTCCGTTTGCGCCATTGCGCTTTCGATGAAGAGCCTACTGCAAATGAGAAGAACATTTTGGCCCATTTCTATCCGGTCGGCCATGCTCTTGATCAAACGCAGCAAGTTCTTTCCTTCTGCCAGAAGAAGATATCTGCTTTCGCGTCGTTCAAACATTGCCCTGTCCGTAAATCTTCTTACACCGGGATTTTCCGCCAATAGCAGATCCCACGCTCCTTCGGAAATCGGGTCCAGATCATCAAATTTTGAGACATAACCGCCTCCCGAAATGCGCTGTCCGGCCTGGATCGCTCTCGTAAAGTGCGAACTGCCGGCAAGCACGAACGAAGTCTCCGCCAAATACCTCAGATAAACATTATCCATTATTTTCTGCGCCTCCTGCGAAAGAGGTTCATCTTTTTGCCAAAAGGTCAGATCCTTATCATTTCTTGCCTGATCAGCTGCGACAACAAATATGCGCTTTGTTATTTTTATCAATCAACTCACCTCGTAAATTACCATGTATCATTATTATTCAAAACATATGAATATTCTTCGAATAATAACCATATACTATATATTATATTATGCCTTTTGTCAATAACGTATCCGGCCGGCTTGATACGGCCGTACTCCAAACCGGCCAGCTTCAAAATAATTCCTCAATTTGTCAATGTTCCGGAAAAAAGTTATAATATGATCGGAAACAATAAAATAAAATATGATCAAAGAAATACAAAAAGACAAAACAATCTGGATAAATATCACAAATCCGAGCAACAAAGACATCGCATTATTGAAACAAAGATTTGCGATCAATCTCCCGGTGTTGAGCGAACTGACACCCCCGATCAAGAGATCCAAACTGGAAGAATATAAGGATTATCTTTTTTTGGTGATCCATTTTCCCCTGTTCAACCGAAAAAAAAGAGCCAACGAATCTGCGGAGCTCGACATGATAATATTCAAAAACATTTTGATAACTTCCCATACGGTGCAATTTCCCGAGTTGAAACAGCTTTTCGACCGGTGTGTTTCGGACGATAAACTGAAGAACAGATATATGGAGAACAGCGCAGTCTGCCTTGCGTTCAGAATATTGGACCTCCTGATAGACTCGAGGCTTCCGATGCTTGATCACATTGATGACAATATAAACAACATCGATGAAGGTATTTTCGAAGGCAACGAAAGGAAAATGGTCAGCGAGATCGCCATCATAAAGCACGACATCATAAGCTTCCGGCGGATAATCAAGCCTCAGAGAGTCGTGCTGGAAAATCTGGCGCATGCCTATTCCAAGATCACCTACGAAAATCTTTCCCGCCTTGCATCCGAGGTCATAGGCTCCAACATAAAGGTCTGGAACACTTTGGAAAATCATAAAGAAATGATCGAGGCGCTGGAACACACGAATGAATCGCTTCTGTCATATAAACTGAATGACACGATGAAGATCCTGACCGCCTTTTCCGTTATTATTCTTCCCCTTTCGCTCATGGTAAATATGTTCGGTATGAACATAACCAACGGGATGCCATTCGTTGAATCCCCTGTCGGATTCTGGATCATTTTCTTCATGATGATGATCGCGTCCATGTTGCTCATTGTCTTTTTCAGATACAAAAAATGGCTGTAAACTATCCGATATTCGAGTGATCGGGAAAATGCATTACGGAAAGCGCCTTGTTGGTGCTTTTTTTCGATTTGTGGTATAATAATGTCGACATTAATATAAATAAAAATAAAAATATGACCCCCAGGACCCTTTGCAGGCAAATAGTTTTTCTAGTTGCCTTCTTTGCTATAATAGCACAGGTGACTTCCCTGACGATACAAAATACCGGTTTTTCTTTGGCTTCGACGACTACAGGCGACACATCTGCGATCATCAATATGCCATTGACTATGAATAACGGCGCGGCAGATTTTCCGCCGTCTTCCGGAATGACATTGAACGGCGCGGAAATTTTCAAGGCCAGCGTAAGCATGTCATACGTACCGTTAATCAGCATACCAGGTCAGGCAAGTTTAAGCGGAATAACTTTTTATTTAGGTGCGAATTCAATGCCGGCAAATAAGGTTAACCCTAGTGACCCTGTCGAGGTTGACTATATTTTTAATTCTTTCAGCACCGGTTCGTTGACCGATGGAACATATGATTTTTATGCTAAAGCTTTTTATGGCAGTTCCGCTACGGTGGAGAGCGATCATTACACAGTAATTCTTGCCAGAACACCGCTTGCTCCGACGAGTTTGACGGTAGATGGAGCTCCTACCGCTTCGTCCATTAAGCTTAGATGGATCAACCAGTCGACTACCGCGGATAAGTTTACTATAGAAAGAAAAGAAAGTTCATTGAGCAATTATACGGCTCTTCCTCTGTATGAAGTTCCAAATGCAACTACCTATACGGATGGTACGGTTGCAGCCGGAACTTCATATGATTACCGAATTCAGGCATGCAGATCCGGATCCGGTTGTTCGGGGCATTCAAATGTGATCACTGTCAGTTCTGCCGAAAATTGTTCGCTTACTGTTTCGCTCTCCCCTGATACTCAGGCTGCTCAGTATGTCAGCCCGGGCCAAAGCGAAGCTTCTTTGGTGAAATTCAACCTTTTTCCGAATTGCGCTATTACACTGAATAGCCTCTCTGTTTCGCTCAATGGTTATACAAACATTTCCTCATTGCATCTCTACGATAGCTCAACCCAAGTGAATGCGGTTAGTGTTGCCGGAGCAAGTGCAAGTTTTGATGGTTTAAATATACAAATTCCTGCAAGCCTGACCAGGTCTATTGAGATCAGGGGAGATATTAATTCTTCTGCAATGTCCGGTTCAATGGTTTCTGGATCTTTTGGATCCTTTACGGCAACCAGCGCCTCAGGCTCAGTTGGCAGCAGCAACACAAGCGTTGTCGTCGGCAATGTAATGACCGTAAGCGGATATGCCGGCGATACAATTCCACCCGCCATACCGACGGAACTTGCTGCTCCAAAAAATGATTATAACGAAGTTGATCTTTCATGGGCCGCATCCACCGATAATGTCGGAGTCGCAGGATACGAGGTTTGGAGAACTAACGGAACATGGATCAGATTAGGAAATTCTCCCACAACTTCATACATAGATACAACTGTTGCTTCGGGAACAGGTTATTATTACAAAATTATCGCATACGATGCGGCAGGAAATAAATCTCCCGAGCCGTCCCAGAGTGCATGGTTATTTTTAAACACTCCCGCATCAACGAGCTTGCCTTTACCTCCGTCCTATGTAACTGCTGAATCGATCGTCGGAAAAATTGTCGTCAGTTGGCCGCCAGCCGCCTCGGCCACAAAATACAGCATTCATAGAAAAATTGGCACGGGGACCTACCAACCCTTATCCTCAAATATAACCATTTCTTATTATGACGACGTAAATGTTACTACTGGCAGTGTTTATCGATACAAGGTCATGGGCTGTGATGCCACCGCATGCTCAACAACAGGAACGGAATCAAATTCTGTAACATATAACGGAGGCGGCGCGTCTTGCACCAGCTTGACTTCGGCTATTAATGACGCAGATACATCCTATGTTGCAAGTGAGCCTGTAAACTTCACCTGGACATGTTCTCCCGGCGGTATTGCCAGTAATGTCTATATGAAGCTTTATAGATCGGATGGCACAGTCGTATCCTCTTTGAACAGCCCCAATAATATAGGTACTCAGACATTGTATCTTAGTACTTTGAATTTATCTATTGGGTCATATATTGTTAAGGCCTGTTTCGAGTCTAATTGTTCAACGACCGCTACCAGTCAGACATTTACGGTAGTTTCCGGCACCTCGACCGCTCCCGCCTTCACCGTATCGCCGATAGTTACTGAAAAAATAGGATACCCTTCAAAGAGGATAATGAAAGTTGAAACGGTTTCCAGTCCGACCGGATATACGCCGACGAATATTATCGGCAAAATAAAAGATTCGTCGGGAAATATCGTCGGAAACACGACATTCAATTTAGTTCTTCAAACTGTAGGATATTGGACATATGAATATGACATAAGCAGTCTCGCCGGAAATTACAATTTCTGCGCAAGCGGGATGTTTAACACGACTTCCATTCCATGGGCCTGTACCACGGCCGCATTTACAGTGGCGACCACCACCCCTTCCGCCACGAGCATTTCAATTTATCCCGATGTGTTGAACAGTGCTGGAACGTTCAAAACACTGCAGATCACGGTGATGCCGTCAGGAACAAAACTGTATAACGTTTCAGGAAAGATCCGCAAGGACGGCGCATTTGGAGCCATAGCATTCGATTCTATCGCGCTGACCTTCGATCCCTATTCAGCCTCCTGGAGAAAAGAATTTGATATGGGAAATCTCGCGGCCGGCGGAAATTATGTTTTTTGCGCAAAAGCTTCTCTTGATAGCACCGGATCAAACCCGATGCCCGAGGTTTGTACTGGAATATTCACCATAGACATCGCTGCTCCGGTGGATCAAACCGCCACAACAACTCCTCAGCTCGAAGTGTATTTCCAGAATATCACACCTTTGGCGATCAAAGGGGATGTCAAAATTGCCATAAAAACAAATATTGAACCCGACATTGTGAACTTTAAACTGCAGAGAGAATCGGGTTCGGCCACCTATCCGGCGGCCAACAAGATCGACGCCACCAATTTCTATTTCCTATGGAATACGGCGCAATATTATGACGGAAACTATACCATTTCTGCGACAGCCAAAAAGGGCGTTTATGAAAAAACGGCCTTTGTGAGCGCAGTAGTCGCCAACTATTCTTCCACTCCCACAACAACTCCGACAACGCAGTCCACAGATATTTTCAATATCACTTTCAATGAAGCTTTCCAGCCCCCTCTTTCCGGAGAAAGAACCGTCTCCATCTCATCCACCCAAAAAATGGATAGCTGCAAATTCAAGGTGGACGGCCCGAAATATGCCGAATTTCCGGGAACAAACAACGGCATGCAATGCTCCCTCGTTCTTCGCACCCTTGATTTTCCGGATGGAAAATATTTCATAAAAGCAATTGCCACAAGCGGCGTAAGCACCAAAGAAATTGTTCTGGATACTTCATTTTCAAATCAGCCGAGCACGACACTGCCACCGCCTAACCAAACATCTTCCTTCTATCTGCCGCCGGAGTGCAAGGACAAGGGATATCTGACACCGGAAACGTGCCAGAATTACATGATGCTCCCGCCGGAGTGCAGAAACCAGAATATCCTGGACCAGAAAGCCTGCGAGGCATATATGTATAAATACAGCATGCCGCCGGAATGCGTCAGCCAGGGCGTTCAGACTCCGGAAGAATGCCAAAAAATAATCTATCTGGCCAGCATGCCGCCGGAATGCCGGAATCAGGGCGCAACGACAAAAGAAGAGTGCGACAAAATAATGAGTGTACAGTTCATGCTGACGCCGGAATGTAAATCTGCCAACATAACCGCCGCGGATGCCTGCAACACATACATGATCGAAAAATTCTCTCCTCCGGAATGCAGCAGTGCCGCAACTCAGGATGAATGCAATTACATAATGAGAAATTCATATAGCACTTTCAACGACCTGCAACCCCAGATAACACAAAACACTTTTGGCATCGCACAGCCGGCGATAAACGAATTCCCGCCGGAATGCCGGGACGCCCGGATCACTTCCCCCGATGAATGCAAAAAACACATGATGCTCCTTTCCATGCCCGTCGAATGCCGGGACGCCAATGTAACAACCGGACAGGAGTGCGAAAAGATCATGTTCAAGAAAAACGGACCGCCGGAATGCATCGATGCCGGAATCGATGATCCGGCTGAGTGCGAAAAATTCATGTTCAAGAAGTATGCGCCGGACGACTGCAAGGCAACGGGCATCTTCAATCCCGAGGCGTGTAAAAAATATATGCTTGAGAAATACAGCGGAAAAGATGAAATTCCAAAAGATAAATTCCCGATCGAATGCCAGAAAGCGAATGCAAACACCTCCGAAGAATGCGACAAAGTCATGAAAACCATATACATGCCACAGGAATGCAAGGATAAGGGAATAACCGACCAGAAAGACTGCGATTCCTATTTTGAGAAAAAATATATGCCGCCCGTCTGCAAGGAAGCCGGAGCTTCGACAAGAGAAGAGTGCGATAAGGCTATGTTCAAAAAATATGCACCAAAAGAATGCCTGAAAGCCGGAATTGAAAAAGACGACGAGTGCCAAAAATATATGTTCAATCTGTATGCTCCGAAAGTGAAATGCGATAATGTGGAAGACTGGCAATGCAAGAAAAACCTTGAAGAAGGACATCTGGGCAATATTGTTTCAAAGCAAGCTCAATTCGCTCAGATAAAAGATAATTCCGGCGAGATGATCGGAAAGTCAATGAAAGTGGGCGCCCTTATGGAATCGAAAGCATTTGAAAACAACGGAATGATCCCGCTCACACAAAAAGATACCAGTCTCAAGGTAGTTCCGGCTGCCGAGAACATGGTCCTGAACGACGAAGATACCCTTGTGCAGACCGGACCTGTCGCCTTTATGATCGACACCGACGGCGATAACCTGTCTGATGATATGGAATCGCTGCTTGGGACAGATCCGGACAAGACGGATTCGGACGGCGATGGATACAATGACGGTGAAGAGATACGGACCGGCCATGATCCTTCGGGACCCGGACTTTTCACGGGAAGCCTTTCCCCTGCCGAGAAAGCGATGATAGAAAACATAACCCTGGAACATCCGAAAACCTCCGGCGAGGTCTCGGAAACGCTTGCGGTTGAAAAGATAGACAATGCGTCAAGCGGAAATGAAACCGACGCTCTTGGGTATCTCCTTTCGGGAACATCCGATCCGAACAGTATCGTAACCGTATATATTTATTCCGACCTGCCGCTCGTTCTGACCCTGAAAGCGAACAACGAAGGCAATTGGGAATATAAACTCGACAGATCTCTCTCCGATGGAGAACATGAGGTTTATGTTGTTGTGAATGATGAAACCGGAAAGATAGTCGCGAAAAGCAAGCCGTCAAGCCTTTTCATAAAAGAAGCGAAAGCAGTTTCTGCAAGCAATTATCTGGAAACTTCCATAAGCGACCTCGCGGAAAAAACTCCGGCTGAGATCAGCTCTCAAAAATACAACTTTATCCTATTCCTTTCCATAACTACCGCCCTGAGCATATTCGGCGTAATGCTCATTCTCAGAAAAAGAAAGAATAATCCGGCGAAATAAGATCTAATATAATTAACGGACACAATATGACCATTAAGGAACTGATCGTAAAGAACAAAGAGTCGTTCCAGCTGGGCTACGGACTTCTGCTTATCATCCTCATTCCGATCCTGATCACCGTGAATGTGAATTCGGTCATTGAGAAATACAGCAACAACATCGACAAATCGCTGCAAAAACAGCTTCTTACTGTCGGCCGCTCCGTATATGCCCTCGTGAGAGATGACCTTTCGGATCAGGCGGAACTTCAGAAAAAGATCGATGCGCTTTCAAAAAGGAACTCCGAATTTCAGAGTATCGAGGTATTGACGCCCGAAGCTTTGACTCAAGAAGGATCCGACTCAAATGAATCTTTCAAAGTGACAGCTTCCTTGAACCGCGCCGAAGTCGGAAAGGTCATAGATCTTTATTATTACAACCTGGCATGGGGACTCAAGGATAATGACGGACTGGCCACATCCTCCTTCCAAGTTCTGGCCACAAAGGACGGAGAAGCTCTCGTCGGCGATCTTTCAAGAAACGAACGTTTTTGGATCCTGGCCATGCCCATGAGCGACGCATCGGGAAAAAAACAGGCCCTGCTCACGTTCAAGACATCTTCAAAGATAATCGATGACCTTGAAAGCGAGAATAGAAATTCCGCAATGTTCTGGCTCATCATTACAGTCATTACAACGATCACTTTTCTTTCGATCAACATCAGGCTTTGGGACTATGCGCTCCTCTACAATAAGATCAAGGAGGTTGATCAGATGAAAGATGAATTCATCTCCATGGCCTCTCATGAACTCCGCACCCCCCTCTCATCCATAAAAGGATATGTTTCTCTCGTCCTGGAAGGAACTTTCGGAAAGATAGCGAATCCTGAAATGGAAAGAAGCCTGATCCGGGTCATGGCATCCACAAAACGGCTGGAAGAGCTTGTAGAAGACCTTCTTAGCGTTTCCAGGATCGAGCAGGGGCGCCTTGACGTGGAGCTGAGTGATGTCAAGATAGAGCCGATAGTTGAAGAGATAAACGGTCAGCTGAAGATCTCAGCAGACGCAAAGAACCTTGCGCTTATCTATCAGAGACCCCCGCAGGAACTTCCTCCGATCCAGTGCGATCCGGAACGCCTGAAACAAGTGCTCGTAAATCTTGTGGGCAATTCCATAAAATATACCGAAAAGGGCAGTGTGACTGTCTCAACCGAAATGAACAAGGATAATAAACTGGAGATCAGGGTCAAAGATACGGGCATCGGAATGTCCGCCGAAGAGCAGAAAAGGCTGTTTGAAAAATTCTACAGGATCAAGAACGAAAACACCGAAAAGATCGTCGGGACCGGACTGGGGCTTTGGATAACGAAACAGATCGTGGAACTTATGAACGGAAAAATATATATCGAGAGCATGAAGGGCGCCGGAACGCAATTTACCGTGGTCCTTGATCCGGCAAAATCGAGATCATCCGGAAAATAATATTTAATATAACAACAAGCCCCGCTTGACAGAATGAGCATAAGTGGTAAACTACATTCTGCCGAGAGATTGAAATAAAAAATATAAATTAAGGAAGGAACTGCGCACATGCGGTCTCATCAATATTTCCTCTTTGCGCATGCAGGATTCCCCTCCGGCGCACATTCCTTCCTTAATTACCAAATCATGCCACTAAGGCTGTTTTTTGTTGGCAAAATGATATTTTAATGTATAATTAAATTGAAATTAATTTAACAATGAATATGCCAATAAAACTCTATAACACATTTTCAAGGAAACTCGAGGAATTCAAGTCCATCGAAAAGGACAAAGTTCGCATGTATAACTGCGGTCCTACCGTTTATGACTATGTGCATATCGGCAATTTCAGGACATATCTCATGGCGGATTTCCTCAGAAGAATGTTCGAATATTCCGGTTATGAGGTCAAACAGATCAAGAACATCACTGATGTCGGACATCTCACTCAGGACGACATTGAAGCCGGAGAGGATAAGATGCTCAAGGCCGCAAAACGCGAAAAAAAGAGCCCCTATGATATTGCCCGATTCTACGAAAAATCGTTCCATGAAGATGAAACCAAACTTAACATACTTCCTGCCTTCAATTTCCCCAGAGCCACCGAATATATCCCCCAGATGATAGAAATGATAAAAAAACTCATAGAAAAAGGCTTTGCATATGAGGTCAAGGGATCTGTTTATTATGATGTCGATAAATTTGCCGATTACGGAAAGCTGTCCGGGAACACGCTGGAAAATCTGAAAATAGGAGCTCGCTTGGAAGCGCATCCCGACAAAAAGAATCCTTATGATTTCGCCCTTTGGCTCAAAGCCGATCCCGATCACCTGATGCAATGGGATTCTCCCTGGAGCCGCGGCTACCCCGGATGGCATATTGAATGTTCCGCAATGAGCTCGAGCAATCTCGGCGAAACGATCGATGTCCACACCGGAGGAGAAGACAATGTATTCCCCCACCACGAAGATGAAATAGCGCAATCCGAAGGAGCCAGCGGGAAAAAATTCGTAAACTATTGGATACATGGACGCCATCTTCTGGTTGACGGAGAAAAGATGTCTAAATCAAAGGGTAATTTCTATCCTATTTCCGAGTTCGAAAAAAGGAAGATAGATCCGATCTCTTTCCGCTATTTGTGCCTCACCACGCATTTCACGTCTCAATTGAATTTCACGTGGAAAAGCCTTGAAGCCGGCCAGAATGCCCTGAACAAGATGATCGAGTTCATGGGATCCGATGAAAACAAGGGTGAACAGGAAGAAGGTTATGTGATCAGCGAATTCGATGATAAGTTCAGAGAGTCTCTGGAAAACAACCTGGACACCCCAAAAGCGCTGGCAACCGCATGGGAAATGATCAGATCGAAAGATTACTCCGCTTGCGACAAAAAAGAAACACTTCTCAAATTTGACCGCTTTTTCGGATTTAACCTCAAAAACATAAAAACCGTTTCAACTGAAATCCCGGAAAATATTCAAAAATTATCCGGCGAAAGGCTTGAAGCGAGAAAAAACAAGGACTGGAAAAGATCCGATGAGCTGAGAGATCTGATAGAGAAAAAAGGGTTTTCCATAAAAGACACGAAAGACGGACAGATCATAAAAAAGAAGTAGGCCAAGACCTGCTTCTATTTATCTGAATAAACAAGCTTATAAACTTCGCTTGCGATACACAGAGTATCTTCCTTCCATTTATTGCCGTTTTCAGATTCTATAATGAAACTTTCTTTTTTATTTATGACCAGAATGCCTTTGACCGGCATATAGGTCTTGGTTCCGGGATTGACCCTTGTGTTTGTATGTATGACAAACCTCAATTCTCCATTTTCCGGAACAACGCTTCCTTTGAGCATCCTATCCGCTATTTCTTTTATTGTTTTTTCCTCCATAATCTGCCTCTTTTGAAAAATACTACCACATATTCCAGATATAGTAAAGGTGCGGCATTGATCCGATTTGTTGGTTAAATGTGCACAAACAGAGCATAATTCCGCCGTTGCCATTAACCATTAACATGATATACTGAATCTGCAGACAAATTCAGTATTTAGTATATAGTATTAAGTATTTAGCAAATCAATTCTCGTATAATGCCTTAATACTAAATACTATATACTTAATACTTTCATTCTTCATATCATCATCGTAGATATAAATAAATTCCAAGTTATTCAGCTAAAATTATTTAAATATCAACATGGCCCAGGAAACGAAAAATCCCGCCTTCGAAAGCAACAAACTTCCGCCTCAGAACGTCGAAGCCGAACAGTCCGTTCTAGGCTCGCTTATGATAGACAAGAACGCCATAATCAAGATCGCGGACCTGATCAATCCTGAAGATTTTTATAAGAACACGCATGGAAAGATATTCGACGCGATGCTCTATCTCTATGAACACCATGAACCGATCGACATCCTCAGCCTTTCGAACAGGCTCAATGAGACCGGCGAACTTGATGGAATAGGAGGACACAGCTATCTTGCGTCGCTCGCCAACACGGTTCCGACAGCCGCCAACGTGATCCACTATGCAAAGATCGTCGAAAAAAAAGCGGTTCTCAGAAAACTTATAGACAATGCCTCGCAAATAATCGAGAATTCGTATAATGAGACCGAAGAGGTTGATAAGATACTTGATAATGCCGAACAGAAGATATTTGCGGTTTCCCAGAAGCACGTCAGACAGGATTTTTCTCCGATCAAACCGGCGCTGGAAGAAGCTTTCGACAGGATCGACGAACTGCACAAAAACAAAGGAAAGCTCCGGGGCATTCCTACGGGATTCACCGACCTGGACAACATCCTGGCGGGACTTCAAAAATCAAATCTTATAATTCTTGGCGCGAGGCCCAGCGTCGGCAAGTCTTCTCTTGCCATGGACATCGCAAGACATGCCGCAACAAGAGAAAAAGTTTCCGTCGGGATCTTTTCGCTCGAAATGTCAAAAGATGAAATGATCGACAGGCTGATCTGCGCGGAAGCGAATATCGATCTGTGGAAACTCAGGACGGGAAAACTTTCCAGCACCGGAGAGAATGACGATTTTTCGAGGATCGGCCATGCAATGGGAATATTGTCCGAATCCCCCATTTTCATCGATGACACCGCCACGCTGAATGTCATGGAGATGAGAACAATGGCGCGCCGGCTTCAGGCGGAGCATGGCCTGGGACTTATAATTATCGACTACCTGCAGCTCATTGAAGGAAGAGGGAAAACCGATAATCGCGTACAGGAAGTGAGCGAGATATCAAGATCTCTCAAAGGACTCGCCAGAGAATTGAATATCCCCATTGTTGCGCTTTCGCAGCTCTCGAGGGGCATCGAATCAAGACAGGACCAAAAACCGAAACTATCGGATCTCAGGGAAAGCGGGTCTATCGAGCAGGATGCCGATGTCGTGCTCTTCATATACAGAGAAGACAGGGTCAACAAGAGCACCGAAAACAAGAACATTGCGGATATACTTGTTTCCAAGCACAGAAATGGCCCGATCGGCGAAGTGAAATTGTATTTCAATGAGCAATGCACCAGCTTCAAAAACCTGGACAGAAGACACGAGTGATAAGTAAACAGTAAATCGCAATATTTTACTATTTACAAATGTCAATTTACAATTATCAATTTTCAATAAATTATCAATTTCTCAATTATCAGACAGTTTGATAATTTTGTCATTAATTATTCATCGTGAATTGATAATTATTTTTTAATTTTACATTTTAAATTTTACATTATTCATGTCCTATCCCCGACCGCTGCAAAATCTGATAGACGAATTTTCAAAGCTTCCCGGAATCGGACCGCGTACAGCAGCTCGGTTCGCTTTTAATCTGCTCCGAAGATCGGATGAAGAACTATCGCTCCTGAGCGATGCGATCATAAAACTCAAAAAGGATATGCAGATATGCCGGATATGTTTCAATATATCCGAAAAAGAACTTTGTGAGTTCTGCTCCAATTCCAAACGCGACAAAAGCACTATTTGCATAGTCGAAGAGGCCATGAATATCCCTGCAATCGAAAAAACAAGGCAGTACAACGGCCTTTACCACGTCCTTGGAGGCGTGATCAGGCCGAATGAAGGGATCGGACCGGATAACCTGAAGATCAAGGAATTGACCGCAAGAATAAAAGATAATGGGATCCAGGAGATAATTATCGCAACAAATCCCAATACGGAAGGAGAGACAACTGCGCTTTACTTGTCAAAATTACTGTCAAAGTCTAAGATAAAAGTAACAAGGCTCGCGCGCGGCCTTTCCACGGGAAGCGACCTGGAATACGCCGATGAAATAACGATATCGAGCGCCCTTTCGGGAAGAAAAGAGATCATTTAAGGAGGTGTTAACATCGCAAAGAATTCCCTGTTCTTCAGCACGATATTGAACTGTCTCATCGAGAGAATGTCGGCCGAGGATGAAAAATGGATAAAAAAATACAGAATGAAGAACGATATATGGAATATCTTTTTCCTGGAGCGCAATAACGGCTGCAGAAAAAAAGAAATAGACATTAAAGCAGCAAAAATGATGTCCAGAGACATTCTCGATGCAAAAAAGAATAGGATCACCGAAAGCCCCTTTTCCAAAAATCCGCATCTTGCTCAGCTTTCATTGATGATAGGCCTCAAAATAACCGGATTGAAAATGAATGAATCTGAAATAAAAGACCTGATCCTGGATGCAGTAAAGACAAAAAATGCTTGACACCACAGGGCAGAATGGCCTTGTTTTTTTATACAAAAACAAACCCCTCTGCGGGGTTTGCTTTAAAATATTCAAACAAATTTATTTTGTTATTTTTTCTATTTCGATCTCAGTATACGGCTGTCTGTGAGAACCATTCCTGTTATATCTTTTCTTGGCCTTATGCTTGACGACAGTCACTTTGTCATGCCTTCCCTGTTTCAGGATCTTGGCCTCAACCTTGGCTCCCTTTATCAACGGTTCACCGACAACAACCTCTTTGGCATCCTTCGAAGAAACCATAAGAACGCTGTCGAAAATGACCTTTGACCCCTCTTCGCCTTCAATTTTCTCGATCTTTAGCTTGTCGCTTGGAGAAACTTTGTATTGTTTTCCGCCGGTTTTGATAACTGCTATCATATTATTCAATAACTAATTACTTAAAAAAACAAAGGCTATTTCGGCTTCAAGACTTAAATAGCTTTGCCTAACTATTTTTAACAATAGAATTCTATCACTATTACTGCTTTGTGTCAATAATTTTGCCCTTTTCGCCCTTTATGCCGAATTCATAGATCAGATAATTCGCCAGAACGAAAAGCAGGATCAAAGATATTATTTTTCCGATATTTTGAAAAAATATGGCAGCAACTGCAAACACAGCGCATATCACATAGACAAAATATGCGATCTTTTTCTGTGACCATCCCCTTTTCAATAGACGATAATGAAGATGGGTCGCATCTCCCGTAAAAGGAGAATTTCCCGATCTCATTCTCACTGCCATTACCCACATGGCATCAATTATCGGAAACCCCATAATAAGAAGCGCGGTCGCTATCTTCCCTCCCGAAAATATGGCAAGAACTGACAGCATAAAACCCAAAAAATACGAACCGCTTGTTCCCATGAAGATCCTTGCCGGATGCATATTGAATATCAAAAAGCCAAGTGTCGAACCGGCCAGGGCTATGGCCATGATCGCAAGCGGCGGCTGATTTACAATATCAGAAATGCTGATAATGAACAATGTGACCGCTCCGATAAAACCGACTCCTCCCGCGAGGCCATCCGAACCATCGAGCCAATTCATGACATTCATAAATCCGACGATCCAGAACAACACGAAAAGAGATCCCAAAACAGAATAATCACCGATCACAAACTGATCCAGACGAAACTCTTTGCCGCCAAGCGGGTTTGCGATATAATCGACGGTCAACCCCGAATATATCATTATAAGAGCTACGGATATCTGGACCAGCAACTGTTTTTTCCAGGACACATCCTTAAGGTCGTCATAAATGCCGAATATTAAAATCATCACCGACGATACAGCTATTCCGGTCTTTAGCACGTCAAAAACGAGCTCTCTGCTCAGAGAAAATATCAATAAAAATGATATTATCATCGATGCTCCGCCGAATCGGGAGATTGGCCTCTCCAAGGATCCGCTTGTTGTCCTCATCCGGAGAAGATCATATTTCCTCGACATTTTAGCGACAAAAAAAGTCAGCGCAATGCTTGCGAAGAGTGCCAGAAAAAATGGTTGTATATATAGTGCTATATTTGACATAACGTACTGCCTTATGTAACATTCAAAAATGGAGGTCGTATATGAAAGATATACTAACAAAGATCATTAACAAAGTGAAGGAATTCAATGATAGTCTCATAACTCCGCCCGATTTCGTATTGATTGACGCCATCATGGAACTTCTTGGCCGGAATCCATACACGAGCCAGGAGTTGAATAAACTCCTGAATATAAACAACGAATCAAAGGTCAACGGCATTCTCAAAGAGCTTATAAAGAATGACTTTATCAAAAAGACAGATTTCACCATGGAGGTTGATGGGTCTGTGATTCCGTCTCCTTTATATTATTCCCTGAGCTACGAAGATAAATTTCTGGAAGCTCTTGAGAAAAAAAGCATGACGATCCCGGATCTCTATCGGGAACTCGGCTGTACGGACGAATTCAAAATAATAGCCATGGTAGGGAAACTAGAACCGGAGAACAAGATAGAGCTTGAAGAATGGCCGGAAGGAATAAAAACTATCTGCCGGGATGAAGTAATAAACCTGGTTAAATATAAAAGGACAAAAACTGTCTCAAAAGGTCAAAGGGAATAACAATTCCTTTTTTTAATAATCGTACAGGAATCAATCAGAATGACCGGACACATAATTGACATTATTCACTTCTTTGTATTATATTATTCAAAAGGAGGCAAAAGCATTGGATAATTCAAAAAAAGAAACAGGCACGAAAATGGAGAAGGAATTTAAGTCGCGCCGGGAACTGATCCATGTCCAGGTCCAGGATTATGAGCGGTCAGAGCTGGAAAAAGCCAACAGGCCGATCAGGATGAGAAATCTTGTACGAAAAAGGATGAGCGAACTTGAAAAGAAAGCGCTTGAATTTTTCTCAGTTCCATCGGGCTCAATGGAAGTCGCCGAAAAACTTTATGAATATCTTTCCAAAACTGAAAAGTTCAGCCTGGAAGACGAGTACGCGATGAGAGATGCTCTTATGACATTGATCATATACCCGATGAACGAGAGCAGAAAGATCGTAGATGCCAAAATAATGAGAAAAGTGCATAGCGACAGCGGATCATATTTTGTTCTACTCCTCCAGGATGCGACTCTTGTAACCGATACGGATAAACCGTTAATTTTCGAATCAGAATAGGACAATGTTCCTATTTTTTTTAAATCTCGCTCCGACAGCCGACCTGAATTTCCCGAAACAAGAAGGCATATCCGTCAAATTTACGCGAGACCAATTGAAGGATCCGGTTATTTCCTCACCTTTTTTGTAACCCAGAATTCCATATATTTTCCAAACAGCATTCTTGTCTGAGCATCAAGCATCGGAAGCGCTCCAAGAGGGACTGCTATGATCGGAGCCAATATCCACTGTATAACCATGGATATTTTTTTTATTCTGCTGGTTCCATAGGGGGCCTTCGGGAGCAAGAAGATCGAAAGAAACATCGAAACGATCAGGCCGATCGTCGCAAAGGTCATGAGATATCCCAGAACTTTCGGCAAGTTCAGCGCCAGAACCGTCTGATTGAAATTATTCCCTCCGAGAATGATCGGAAGCCATCCGAAAAAAGAGATGATTATCGGAGTAAGCCCCCACGATATTCTTCCGATAAACTCCTCCCATGCCCTGGAGATCTTTTTCAAAATGGGTATCTTCCTGTCATGCAGAAACGATCTGTATACTATCGGAATATTCTCGATCCCCCAAGCCCATCTTCTCTGCTGCCTGTATTGATTCGCGATAGTGCTCAGAAAGTTCTCCGCCATTACGGCATCAAGCGAAACTGAAAGATAGATCGGCTGAACATGATAATTTCCGTGGTAATAAGAGAAACATTTCCAATATATTATCGAGTCATCCGATATCATGTCCCTGGGCCAATAGTTCACGGCCACAAGCGTCTTGAAGCTCATTGAATGGCTCGAAAAGGTCACCATCTCGTCATATCGCACGCTCTGCATGATCTGCCAGAACGATGAACTTACCATAATGACGCGGACAATGCTGTTCGCCTCCCAGATATTGTTGTTATAGAGAGGAAGCGGCTGATAGCTCAGCTGATGTCTTTTGGGATTTTTTATGAATTGATAGGCAAGGCACGCAAAATACTGCGGATGGACGCACGTGTCGCTATCGAAGGTCGAAACGATGACATTCTCATATCCGATCCCTTTTTCATCAAGGAATATTCTTGCCTCTTCCGCCGCCCAGCTCGCATTCGCACCCTTCACTTTCGCCTCCCCCTCCATGCCTTCCGGATGAACGGTCGTAAGATATGCGAAAAACTTATTTGTATAAAGCTCCTCAAGGATCTTCGCCCTCGAAAAAGCTTCCTCGCCCGCCCTTTCCTCGAAAGCAACGACAACGATCATTTTTTCCTTGGGATAATTCGAATTCACAATACAGTCAAGCGTGGTTCTGAGAACCTCGAGCCCTTCTTTATATGTGGGAAATATGATCAGCTGATAGACGTTCTCAAATCGGACCTTTTCAGCATCATCCCTCTCCCCCGCCAATTCTCTGCATTTTGCAAGCCAGTCCATGCCTTCCCATATCTTCATTCTCCTGTAACCGTATATGGCGAAGACGGTTATATAAAAAACCTTAACCATCCAATAAAGATCGAAGATAATTATAAATACGGCAATAATAACCGGAAAATTGTACGACACATAGACACCGCCGATCAAAAACGACCAACTCACGATCCCCGGCAGCATCTCTATTGCCCTCTGGATATACCGTTCCTTGCGTTCTTTCGGCTTGGATGTCGGAAAATAAAATTTTTCTTCATTCATATGTTATGCAGTTGCATTATAGGTTTCACACTCCCCCGGATTAATTATACCATAGCACTGTTAATCTCAATTTCTATTTATATTACATGATGCGGATAAAGTCAATCGATCTTATCTTTCTCTCGATATTGAATTCTATGAAAGTGTTCATGAGATGATTGAGCATTCCCGCCATTTTCGCTTCAGCGCATATTTTTTTGAGATTTTTCATACTTCCCGACAGGTGAGCCGAGTGTTCCACTGATCCGCTCCCCCCTCTGTATTGCAGAAAACGCATCAGTTTTACGGCGTTATCATCCAAAAATACCGCCTGATTATCCCTCGACGTGCACTTATCACAGACAATACCTCCCAGGGAATGGCTGAAATAATTTTCACCGGGATTCAGATTTTCCAGACAATGAACGCACCTCCTGAACTCCGCCGAATATCCGGCGAGATCCAGAATATTGATCTGGAAAAATAGCACCAGAAGATCCAGCGTATCCATACGGCCGGCTGATCTCTGTCTGCTCCCGGCAGAATTTTCCTGCGCGGAAATATCCGCAGACTCATCCAGAAAAACAAGGCTATCTTTCAGCAAGTGATATATCCTTTCATCTCTGTGTCCGGCAATTGTCATTTTTTCCACAAGCTCGGAAAAATAATATGCTATCGAAGCCGCTCTGAAATTTTTTCTCAGGCATGAAAAACTTTTTAACGTAAAACTGCTGGTTGTCTTGTCTATACTCCTTGCATGCGCAAATATAAGATCCGTGCACAAAAAAAGCTCGAGATGACCCTTCAACTTTCCCCTGTGTTTTCTTGCACTCCTTGCGACAGCCTCCACCTTTCCATATTCCTTCGTATAAAAATCCAGAATCAGGCTCGATTCGCCGAAATTATGCCTCTTTATTATTATACCCTCCGACTTATATGTTGACATTTTACTTTTGTGTTATGCCTTTTTTACGCCAATCGCGACATTTACATCTCTTATCTTCAGATCCTTCACAAGATCGAAATTATTTTTTTCTATCGTTTCTATTGGCGTTATATCGGAAGCAAGGCACTCTTTTTGGATGCTTTCTTTCCATCCGCCCATGATCTTCCCGACAAGCCCATTTCCACCCCCGGACGAATAGGCGACCGAAATCCTATCGTTTCTGTCATATTTAGCCTCTTTTCTCATTGTTTGTATATGGCGGATGATCTCCCTCGAATAGCCCTCCATTTCAAGCTCTTCGGTTATTTCAAGATATAATCCTATTTTTATTGTGCCATCATCTTCATATGCCCATCCCTCTCTTGTTTCAAATTCATTCACATAACGCGCCTCTTTAACATTCAATTCATCCCTCATAATTTCAAATAACTCATCGGTGAGTGCCGCATCTGTAAATTTATCCTTCACATCATACTTATTACTAGTTTCCTTAGTAGCCTCGATTTTCCCAATAATCAGCACACTCAACGGCATCCTAACTCTAATAGAATTTTTAGCTCTTGCCGCCAAAGCCAATTTAGTTACTCTGCGAACCAAATCCATTGACTGAGACAGCTCGTTATCAATCAATTTTTTATTTGTTTCCGGGAATTTCTCCAGATGCACCGAAGCATTTCCTGTCAGATTCCTGAAGATTTCGTCCGCAAGAAATGGCATGAACGGCGCCATGACTTTCGAATATTCGATCATGACATAATATAAAGTTCTGAAAGCATTCATTCTGTCTTCAGCATCGTTCTCGGACGAAAACCT
Source organism: Candidatus Paceibacterota bacterium (assembly GCA_041661265.1). Classification (NCBI taxonomy): domain Bacteria; kingdom Bacillati; phylum Minisyncoccota; species Minisyncoccota bacterium. Next base: position 126,542 of record JBAZUT010000002.1, read on the forward strand.
CTTTCTTGATCTCCTGATATACCAATTTGAAAGTTTATCCGTGAAATCACGAAGGGGTCTTGAAGCCTTAACGAGATCATAGTTTTCCATCTCGCCGTTCACTCCGCTTATAAGAAGATTCAGTTCGGACACAATCCATCGGTCGAGAAAATTATCTGATATTTTTTTGCTTTCGAGGTCTTTTGCCTCGAGTTTTGCCATCTCCAGATTCATCGCAAGAAACGAGTAGGCATTCCAAAGAATGAGAATGAACCGCTTCAAAACTTCCTCCACGCCCTTCTCGGAAAAATTTAGATTCTCGCCTTTCATGACCGGAGAAGAGAGCAGATAATATCGCAAGGAATCCGCGCCATATTTTTCAATAAGAAGATTCGGATCCGGATAGTTCTTCAGGCTTTTGCTCATTTTCTGCCCGTCTTCAGCCTGAACTATCCCGTTCACGATCACATTCTTGAATGCCGCCTTATCGAAGAGAGCAGTTGAAAGAACCATCAAAGTATAGAACCATCCCCTCGTCTGGTCCAACCCTTCGGCAATGAAATCCGCCGGGAAACTCTTATTGAATTTTTCAACATTCTCAAACGGATAATGATATTGGGCATAGGGCATCGATCCGGATTCGAACCAGCAATCGAATACGTCTCCGACAATTACCGCTTCCCCCGCGCACTTCGGACATTTCGCCTTGACCATGTCGATGTTCGGCTTATGCATATTGAACTCCCGCCCGCCCTCGTCAATATAGAATATCTCGCTCTCGCAATACCCAAGCGCATCTTGCGCAACGAAACAATCCGCTATGGAAATTCCGCTCAAAACCCTCCTGAAGATCGCATTGATGCCTCCATGGCTTACGACCAGAATGTTCTTCCCGGGATATTTTTCTATGCACCGGCCGATGAATTTTCTGACGCGCACTTCCATCTGCCTTCTCGACTCCCCGTCTCCGCCCAGGACAAAATCATATTTTTCTTCAAGAGTTGCGATCTTCTTGTATTTTTTATAAAGCTCGTCATTCTCCAGAAGATATTTGGCCGTTCTATCGTTCCATGAACCATATTTATATTCCATCACCAGATCATCTGTAACAACCTCCGCTTTCAATGCTTTGCTTATTATTTCCGCAGTCTGGCGGGTGCGCAGGACCGGAGACGTTATAATTATATCTATTTTTTTATCTTTCAGTTCTTTCGCTGCTTTTTCGGCATGTCCGATGCCATCCTCCGTCAGCGGATATTTTTCAAGGCTGTCCGATTTGATATTTTCCAGATTCTTTCCGCTCTCCCCATGGCGCATAAAAATGATCTTGGTTATCTTCTTTTCAGTATTATTCCTGAGTTCATCGATCGAACTTACGACCAATTTTTCTCCGCAATCCTTGCACTTCCAGACCGGAAGCGGAGCTCCCCAGAACCTGCTCCTGGAAACCGCCCAGTCGCGCGCGTCCTCAAGCCACTTGCCGAATCTCCCTTCCTTGATATATTCCGGAACCCACCTTATCTTCTTGTTGTTCTTTATCATCTTGTCCTTGATGTCCGTGACCTTCACAAACCATGAGCTTGTCGCATAATTGATGAGCGGAGTATTGCATCTCCAGCAATGAGGGTAGCTATGCTCGTATTTCTCCTTGGCATACAGTGTTCCGGTGTGAGCAAGATATTTTATGATCTCGATGTCAGTTTTCTGGCTGTCTTCGGCAGACTTCACTTTCATACCTGCGAATTCTTTCATCTCGGGAGTGAATGTGCCATCCGTCCTCACGTTGACGATTATTGGAAGCCCGATCTGTTTTGCCGCCTGCATATCGATCTCGCCGAATGCCCCGTTTATGGTCACGATCCCGGTTCCGTCTTCCAGGCTCACATAATCCGTCAAATGCGTCTTATAGACATTTTCATTTTTCTTAACCCTGTCGTCATCTTTATAAAAATCGGAAAATGGATGAATATATGAAATATGCTCCATGTCTTTTCCTTCTATCTCTTTTATGGCATCGTATTTTTCAACTTTACCTTTTTCAATGACATAAGGGAGTCTTTCTTTTACGCAAATGAATTGTTCGCCTTGCGCCGAAAACAGCGTATAACTGAAATCTCCGCCCACAGCAAGGCCCATTGTCGTCGGAACACTCCATGGAGTTGTCGTCCACGCCAGAAAACTTGTCGGCTTTCCTGTGCATTGCTTATCCAGGAAGGCTTTGTCGGTGATCTTGAATTTCACGATAACCGAAAAATCTTTTACCGTCTTGTATCCCAGCGTCACTTCGAAATTGGATAGCGTAGTTTCACATCTCGGGCAAAGATGCATGGACTTTTTCCCTTCATATATCAGACCTTTTTTATACAGTTCAGAAAAGACCCACCATATTGATTCCGTGTATTTCCAGTCCATGGTCTTGTAGTCATTATCCATATCCACCCACCTGCCGACTCGCGGAATGAATTTTTTCCACTCATCCGCATATCGAAGCACAGATGAATGACAGGCATCATTGAACTTGTCCACGCCCCACTTTTCTATGTCCTTTTTGTTCTTTATGCCATGCTCTTTTTCGATCAGATTCTCGATCGGAAGCCCATGACAATCCCAACCCCACTTTCTCTCAACTCTTTTTCCCTTCATGGTCCAGAACCTGGGCACCGCATCTTTCATAAGACTCGCCACCACGTTCCCGTAATGAGGAAGTCCCGTCGCAAAAGGAGGACCGTCAAAAAAGCTATACGCCGGCTTTTCTCCCTCCTCGCCCACGGATCTTTCGAAAATCTTATTTTCTTTCCAATATGCCATCAATTCACGCTCCATTTCCGGAAAATTTTGCTTTGGATCGGCTTTTTTGAACATAATATGATTTATTTGTTTACATATCCATTTTAAGCTAATATAAGCAAAAAGTAAATATATTCCCCGATGTTGACAAAATCGTTCATATCCAATAAACTTCAAGGAAACCCTAAAATATTTTGGTCCGGGAATATGCCTTTATTGCATAGATATAGCCATATTCTTGTCCTATAATAAGGACACGTAATACAAAGGTGATATATTTTGTCCGACACGAAAAATAAAATCGACATAAACCCCGAAAATGCCTTGATTTTGGCAAAATGCAACCCAAAACTGGCACTTTTGATAGCGGAAATGCTTGAAAGGAAAGGAGATGACGAAAAGATCATTGAGGTGTTCCGCCTCGCTCCCGGCGACACGCTGAAATTCATCTACAAGAATCCCCGGTTCGCATCGCAGCTTGTAAAGATCATACCGGATAAGGTCGATGAGATCATCAATATGCCCAACCTTCCGAAAGAAGAGCTTGTCGAGATCGCCCTCTGTTTTCCGGATAAAATGCTCAGGATAGCCAGGAAAAATCCGGATAGCATCACCCTGATGTTCTTTGAAGCGATGTACAATGCAGATGATGATCCTAAAATTGAAAAGCAGAAAATAGCCCTAATCAAGAAAAAGGTCTGCGAGATAGGGCAGGAATTCCCGGATCACATAATGCCGATCTTGTCGAAAATAAAAGACTCCAGGAAATGCGAAGATGAGCAAAAGGGAATAATGATCGAAACCGCAAAGTTCTTTCCCGAAAAGGCGGTTGATATCGCAACATTCTTCAATCTTGAAATCGATATCGCAAGGGAGGTTCCAAGCGTCGCCGCAAAGATCGCAATTGAAAAACCATTGCTGGCATTCGCCATAATCGAAGCAGTCCCTGCATCAGAAAAAGAAATAAGGGAACATTTCACCCTGAAATATAAATAAAAAATCCGTCGAACGAAACGGATCTTTTTTTATTTACCAAAATCCCCTCTTGAGAGCCTGCTGATAGGCAGGGGGTTAGGGGTGTGTAATTTCAGTCATCTCATAAATTTATTTCCTTACACCCGCAACTTCTTTGTATATCTTCAGCGTTTCTTCCGCAGTTTTTTTCCAATGATATTTTTTTGCCTGCTCGACTCCCTTCGTCTTGAGATCCTCGCGCAATTTTTCATCATCAAGAATTTTCAGAATGGAGCTTTTCATGGCATCTATATCATAAGGACTTACATGCATGGCCGCATTTCCCGTTATCTCAATGTGGGACGGGACATCGGAACAGATGACCGGAACTCCGCATGCCATCGCCTCAAGCACGGATGAACCGAATTCTTCATAGACAGGAACGGAAACAAAAACATCCGCTCCGGAAAATATTCCATTCAGATCCTCCGGCGCGATATATCCCGGAAACAGAACCTCATTCTTCAGCCCGAAATCTTTCGCAGTCTGCCTTATCTCGTCGGACAGCCATCCGTTCTTGCCGGCAAGAACCAGCTTATATTTGGAATTTGGTTTTTTTCCTTTCAGGATCAGCCTCAATTTTGAAAAAGCCTCGATCAGCCTGGAAAGATTGTTCAAAGGCTTGATAGTATTCATAAAAAGTATATATTCGCCGTCGATCCCGTATTTTTCTTTGACCCTCTGGATCTCGCTTATGGGAGCCTCTTTGAAGAATTTTTCATCAAACGCATTATAGACCACTCTGATCTTCTTATCCTCAACTTCGAAGTCTCCTACAAGATCCTTCCTTGCGGACTCGCTCGTTGCAATGACCATATCCGCTTTTTTAAATGCAGGGGGTTTGAGCTTGAACTTCATGACACTCTTCTGAGGGAACATATCCGGAAACTTTTTCATTGCAAGATAATAGGACGTCACCACCAGCCTTCCTCTGTATGTCATCGGAACCCTCCCTCCGGGAACATGCAGAACATCCAGATTGTCGTGAGTGAAATATGCCGACGCAAGCATCTCGGAATATGCAACGGGAAGGAATTTTTTATAATAGGAGAACGGGAAATGCCTTATGGTCACATTCGGCCGGCTGAACTTCTTTATATCCTTGTCCCTCACTCTATAATTAAAATACAGAAAATATTCATTTTCTTTGTCAATTTCAAGCAGATGCCTGATCAATTGATAGGTATAATGCCCTAATCCTGCGGCATCTCCCAATTCCGGATTCAATATTGTTTGCGCGTCTATTCCAATTCTCATATAATTGAATTATTTTCTTATCTGATACCCCAATTATGACCCCGTATAAATTCAGTGTCAAATATGATTTCAACATTGCCACTGGCTCATTCATTGTGATAGACTTAAATTATGAAAATCTTAGCAATAAACAAACGGGCGACTTTTGACTATGAGATCCTGGAAAAGCGGGAGGGCGGTTTGGTGTTGTCCGGACAGGAGGTCAAATCGATCAAATCCGGACACATGAGCCTCAAGGGCGCATATGTCACTTCCCGCGGCTTGGAACTGTTTCTCACCAATTCCAATGTTCCCGCCTATCAGCCCAAAAACACCTCCGAAAGCTATGATCCCACAAGACCCCGGAAGGTCATGCTGCATAAACAGGAAATAAAAACCCTCCTCGGAAAGATAACCCAGAGAGGCTTGACATTGGTGCCAATTAAGGTATACTCCATACATGGTTTGATAAAGCTTGAATTCGGCATAGGAAAAGGAAAAAAGAAGGTTGATAAGCGGGAAGATATCAAGAAAAGAGAAGACAAAATGAGAATTGCAAGAGCTTTAAGACCTAAGGCCTAATTTTATTTAGTGCCTGACTAAGTTCATGATCATTGAAATGAAATTAGGATCCTATCGGGGATGAAATTTGGATTCGATAGGAATCTGATTTAAAGACTGCCAATTGAGCACGCCTGTAATCTCATAAAACCTTCGGGCAAATCATAAGTGCAAAATCACTTACAGAAAAAGTGGCATCTCTATTCAGAATGCCGTCTTTTTCAACCGCTATTGCTTAATTTAAGCCGATAGCCATCGAATTACCGATTCTTGGTAGGTAAACCTCGGTGTCATATTCCAGGATAGCGCTTGACCGCTTGGGATCAAGCCGCGAAAATACACCAAGCAAGGATCTACGGGTAACTTGGCTGTTCATCACCCATAGATCCCACTTCGAACAGCATATATTGGTAGAAGGTCTTTGAAGGGATATCTTACACGCGGGTTCAACTCCCGCCATCTCCACTTAATTTCCCACCCCCGCTTTCAGTTACCGGGTAAAACTTATTTTTTGATAAGTATTTCAGTTTCAAGAAAGATTCTTCAATCTCTGGTTTTTAATTAATATTCCAATAACTTAATTTAAAAATTATATATTCAGAAATTATTTAGGAATTAGAAATTAGAAATTAAAAATTAATTGTAAACATATAGCACAAAAAGAATTCAGGATAAACCACCAGATAAGACTGCCGGAAGCTTCAATTATCGGCGACGATGGAGAGAAGTTGGGCATTATGAGCATCAGCGATGCCTTGAGACTGGCGACCGAAAAAACCCTTGATCTCGTGGAAGTTTCTCCGAACCTCAATCCCCCGGTCTGCAAGATCATGGATTACGGGAAATTCCTTTATAAGATCGCAAAGCAGAAACGGCAGCAAAGCGCAAAACAGAAAACGGTAGGCACAAAAGGAATAAGGCTCTCGATCAGGATCGAGAAACACGATATGGAGTTCAAGGCAAAGAACGCCATCAAATTTATGGAAAAGGGCCACAAGGCGAAAATAGACATGTTCCTGAAAGGAAGAGAAAAAGCGAATATTGACTTTGCTCGGGAAAAGATCGAAAAATTCCTTCAGATGGTGCGCGAATTCGTAAAAGCGGACCCTAAAAACGCCGCAAAAGAGATATTCTCCGAAAAGGGCTTGCAAAAAACTCCACAAGGCTTTATAATCATCCTGGAATTTAAGAAATAAACCCAACCCTGCAGCTTTGCTACAGGGTATCAGGGTGGGTTTTTTACGAGAGGATTCGGCGCCGCCGAAACATTAAGTAGAAACCGTAATAATTAAGTTTAAATATTACAACAATGAAATCCAAAACAAGAAAAGCGGTAGCCAAGAGGTTCAAGATCACCAAAACAGGCAAAGTCATGGCAAGATCGGCCAATCAGGATCATTTCAACTCCAGAGAATCCGGCAACGTAACAAGAAGAAAAAGACTGGACAAGACAATATCAAGTTCACTGAAGAATGCCATCAAGAAACAGATTTAATAAGTAAAAGATAAACTCAACATATGACAAGAATCAAACGAGGGGTAATGTCCCATAAAAGAAGAAAGAATGTCCTGAGAAGAGCGAAAGGTTTTGAGAACGGTAAAAAGAACAAATTCATCAGAGCAAAAGAGCATCTGATGCATGCCGGAGTTTATGCATTCCGAGATAGACGCGCTAAAAAAAGGACAATGAGAGCATTGTGGCTGATCAGGCTGAACGCCGCAGTAAGAGAATACGGGATAAGCTACAGCAGATTCATAAACGCCGCCAAGAACGCAAAAATCGACATCGACAGGAAAGTCCTTTCAGATCTCGCATTGAACAATCCGGAGATATTTGCAAAGATCGTTGAAAAAGCAAAAACCCAGATCAAACAATAGCACGCATTTAAAAAAACAGCCTCGTATGGGTTGTTTTTTTATGTGATCAAACCCGATTATTTTTTAGATTTTTGGGCCTCATGAACTTCTCACTCTCCCTACCACCTATAATTATCAAAAGTCCAATTGATGATCTTTTCGGTATCTTTGAATCTATCCGATGAATTCAGGACGACGCTTACGATCTTATTGTTCGCATCGTCAGATCCCGCAACAAGAACCATGCATTCCCCCGCATCATCAGTAAACCCCGTCTTGCCACCTTCGATATTTTTCACTTTCCCCAAAAGCAGATTAGTGCTTTTTAATATATGCTTGGTTTTTTTGTCGGCCGACCAGACCTCGCCCCTTTGGATCTTCATATCCTCCCATATCCTTGAATAACGCAGGCCATAATCAAAGATCTGCGCAATTTCATAGGCAGTAGAATAATTCTCCTCCTGCTGGTCCAGTCCGGATGCATTGAAAAATCTGGTATTTTCAAGACCGAGCAATTCCGCTCTTTCATTCATAAGCCCGATAAAGTCCCCCGATTCCCCGTTCACATGCTCGGCGATCGCCTCTGCTGCGACATTATTCGAATTCACAAGCATGATCTTCAGAAGATCTTCCGCCATAATCTCTTCGCCCGCAAAAAGACCGTCTCTTTTTCCGCCTTTCTTTATGGCCTTTTCGGTTATAACGATCCTATCGGAAAGATCTATTTTTTCCATGGCTATAATGGCCGTCATGAGTTTCGAAAGGCTCGCAATCGGCATTTTTCTGTTTTCTTCTTTTGAAAAAAGAACTGCATTCGTTCCAATATCCATAACCACCGCCGACTTTGAGCTAATCTCCATTTCTTTTGCATCGTTGTTCTTTGAAGGCAATATACTGAGTTCGCTTCCGACTTTGAGATTTTCCATATAATAATTCCAATTAATTTTGTCGTCATTACCCGCGCTTGCGTCAACCGACCCTTCATTCACAACAGCGCCCAAAAGATCAGCTTCAGTGTTGCCTGAAGAAAATATGTATGTTTGGTTTATCAGGGCCATTATCAATATAGCGATTTTTTCTATCATTATTGGCTGTTATTATTTGATTGGTCTTGTGAAGGACCGGAGTCCGGAGTCTTTGTGTTCAGATCCGACGGTAAATCGCTTATGCCGGATCGTGATGCGTCAATTACGGTTTGCTCCGGTGATGCGCCGGCTTCTTGGACAATATCCTGTTTTTGCCCGGATGCGTCAGCTTCTTTTTGAGGCACTGCGCCTTCTTCCTTCGCCTCCGCATTTTCAACGAATCTTTCTTCCAGGATCTTCTTGTTTCTCAATTCTTCAAACCTCGGAAGATGTTCCGCCTTTTCCACTCCCAGCTTTTTTAAAAAATCGAAAGATATCCTATAGAGATATGTCCTCGCATCGCTTGGGTTGTCTATTCTCTCGACCAATCCTCTTATGAGAAGATGGCGAAGCGTAAAGCTGCAGTTCACCCCCCTGATCTCTTCGATCTTCGATCTCGGTATGGGTCCCCTATAGGCCACGACCGACAGAACTTCGAGCGCCGCGCGGCTGAGTTCGCCTTCGATGTCCGCTTTCATATAATTTTCAACATATTTGCTGTTTTCCCCGGCCGTGACCATCTGGACTTCCTTGTCTTTGATAAGTATCCTCAGCCCTCTAGCCTCTTCGTTGTATTTTTTGGCAAGATCAACCGCGGCATTTTCAAGGTCCGCAACCTCAATTGACGTATATTTTGAAAGTTTTTTGAAACTCATTGGCTCTCCCGAAATGAACAGCATGCTTTCTATGATCGATCCGATATTCATAATATTTTATTAGGATTTATTTTCATTTTTTTTAATCTTTATATCACCAAACATCTCCGCCTGTTCTATGACCACGATATTCTTCCTGACAAGTTCCAGCATGGCAAGAAATGTGACGATTACCTCAACTTTGGTTTTGGCATTCACAACGGCCTGGCTGAAAGTGCATTCGATCCTTTCCGAAAGATTGTGGAGTATATGTTCGATCTTATCCTTGATGGATATGACCTCTCTCATCGTTTCCTGCTTGAGATGGCTGACATCCGGAAGCTTGCTTATGACATCATCAAATGCTTTCGCAAGATCAGAAGCAACGATGCTTTCCGGCGGACAAAAAACCGTTTCCACCCCCAAATAGCTTTCTCTGGAAAAGAACATTTTCTTCCTCATTTCAAGCTTTTTTATCTCCTTGGAGATTTCTTTGAATCTTCTATATTCAATGAGCCTTGCCTTGAGCTCTTCTATGTCCTCTTCTTCCTCTTTTTCCAGTTCCAGCATAGGAAGAATGGCCTTTGATTTTATCAGTATCAATTTTCCCGCCACCAACAAAAAATCCGCCAGATGTTCCGGTGTGATGTCTTCCTTTGATCCCTCAAGATAGCCCAGAAATTGATCGGCGACCTGCGCAAGCGCAAGATCAGTGATCTCCAGTTTTTCCTTTTCGATCAGCTCCAGAAGAAGGTCCAGCGGTCCCTCGAATAGCTTTTCCTTGCTCTGCCAGTGATGCGCCTTTACAATATATGACATTTGAATTAAAATCGATTTAGGTGATTAACAATGTACATATTAAACAGCAGAATATATCCGTTCAGAGGCTTCGATGAACATTCATTCAAGGACTTCGGGGTCATAACAAACTCTGCAATGGAATATCTTCTCGCGGAGACAAAAACAGAATCTCCATGCTCGCTTATGGAAGCATTCAACGCTTCATTCAGAAGCGATGCACAAAAAAAACAAATAATGACCTCGATAATAGAGATTAAAACATCAAAAACATTCCCTTTCCTGAAAATATCCAAGATCATCGCAAGCTGAACAGCTCGCGTTTTTTTTATCTCTTTTTCATCTTTTTCTTCGCCTCGGAAAATGCGCCTTTTATCATATCTTCGATCTCAATGAACTTTTTAGTTGCCATTTTTACCGATCTCTCATAATCGCCCGAATTGATCACCAAATTCTTGTTTTTCAGAAGGCTCTTGTCTATAAATGCCGTCATTTTATTCAACGATCCCAGCGGGATCGTTGCGCCGACTTTTCCCTTCAGATTCTTTCTCATCCAGTTTTCTTTCGCAAACTCAACAGCTTTCACGGTTTTTTCCCCTTTTTTTTTCAGCCACTTATTAACCTCTTTCAGAAGCTTTTTCTTGTCCAGGTTCTTGTTGGCGGGAATAAGCGCAAGAATATGTCTTTTTGCGTCAATTTTCATCACCAGAGTTTTCACGACCTCTTTCGGATCGATATGCTGCGTCTTCGCATTATCAAGCGCCGTAAAAACAGTCCTATGATCGATGACTTCGTGCTTGACCTTGTTCTTCTCAAGCAATTTTTGAAGATCTTTTAATATAGCCATGGTGTTAATTTAACGACTTAGCCAAAAATAAAAAGTTTTAGTCATTGGAAATTGAGTTGACATTTGAGCTTTGACGTTTGACATTTGCCTAAAGCCTTCTTTCGATCTCATCATCAATTATCTCTTTCAGTCCGTCTTTCACTTTTCTTCTGACCTTGTCCTTCAGTCCTGTAAATTCGATGCCTGCGATCTTTATGCTTTCCCGGCCCTTCCCGCCCCTGTCCTCTTCGGCTTCATTTTTTTTCCTCTTCGCGCCCGCTCCGGCACGATCCGCGCTATACTCGATGCTTTTTTCATAGAGAGCGAAAATGAACATCACAACGAAAAATACCATTCCGGAAGCGATCTCGGTATCCAGGAACATTCCCCCAAGGCCGAAAGCATTGATAGTAACGGAGTCGAGATATAGCAACAACAGAATTGTCATAAATGACGCCCAAATGAAGAGGGCCAGGATCTGTCCGATCCAAGATATGCTCCTTTTAAGTTTCGAGGTGTTCTTTGAAATGAGACCGCCAGTGGACCAGAAGAAGATAATTCCAACGGGAGATATCATCCAAAGCATAAGCACAAAAAATATTCTAAGGGAGTAATTGATCGCACCTTCAAATTGGCTGCATGAATAAAAAGGATGGTTGCATGTGCCGTAAACCGCGCCTCCCGCACCGGAATAGTCATCGTTTCCATATGACAATGCCTCCTGTTTCACCGAGAATGACCCGACCAGAACCAGGATCATGAACATAAGACCGATCAATTTGGCTTGGTACATTTTTTGTATTTTCATATTCCTCCTTTTTAGTGTTAACTCTGTCTCTATTTTAGCAAAATATCGATATTTTGACAAATTCGTCTTATTGTAAATTATCGCAAACTTCCGCGATCTATTGCCCGCACTTGTTCACAATATTGCCATTATCACCTTGCTTGCATATCATAAAAAAAAATGAGGATTTTCCTCATTTATTGTCATCCCAGAAGATCCACGGGTTCCACGGTATATATATTCCTGATGAAATTTTCATATCGCCTGAATAGCTCTTCGGGTGATCCGCTCTCTTTATTGAAGCATTCTGCGAATTCTCCGGCAATCTCTTTGATTATCCGCAATTCCGCTTCAAAAAATACTTTTCTCTCCTTTTTGATCAAAACCTGATCCGTTGTGCCGGATGGCTTATTTTTTTCGGCATATGTCTCCCGATAATAAAGGATCACAGCCACAGCGACCGCATCAACCTTGCCTTCTATTCCGCGCGCTATCGCCTCATAGATATATTTTTTCAGCTTTGCCGAAACTTCGCTTCCGATAACGGGATATTTTTTATATCCGAAGTATTGCGCGGCATGCCCCCAATATGGCTCAACCAGCTTTTCGAGGCGAATCATCCTTTCCTTTTCCTCTTCGGGCGTCGGTATTTTCAAGGTTTTCATGAGGCTCCGAGAGCTGATCAATCCTCTTTTCACTTCAGCTTCAAATGGGGCCCTGTCCACATTGATCCCTTTCAGCATAAGCGCGTCGACGGCCTCTTCCAGTTCAGGAGGAATATCTTTTGCGATCTCTTCATAACGATCCTTGCCTATGATCCTTTTAAGCCATTCCTTGTCCCGGCCATGATCCCTGTCCGAAGGATTGAATGCATGTGTAGTTTTTATCATGTCGTCAGGATAGTCGATCCTGGCAAAAAACTTCAAAGCCCGGATGACTCTGTACATGATAAACGGGTTATTGTGCCTGGAAGTATTGTCTATTGCGATTCCCATATCGTTTTTATCCCGGGGATTCGACGCATAAAAACCTGTCATAAATTTTCCATTGGCATTTCCGCAGAAATAATTCATAACGACCTCCATCCTGTCGGATATGTGTGTGAGTTTCTTCAGTTCTTCGGGTATTTCCGGAAGATGTTTCAAAAACAAAGTTTTTGGCTCCATCTCCCTGATCATCCAAAGTATGAATATGTTCGTAACCGGATCCGACTTTCCAATAAAATCTGCATATTTCTTTTTCTGGTCATTCTGCATAAGAGCACCTCCTCTATATAGCCTTAAGACGGCTAAAAACGCTTTTTCCCGCCCAAAAAGCGCATTCAGCGGCCTTAATGGCTTTTAAACAAAGAACACTCCTTTTGACGTTTAAATATATATCCAAACGAGCATTGTGTCAATCGCCGGATGCGCAAAAAAATCAGACACATTTATTTGAAAAAATCCATAAAAAAAAGACGAATAGTTATTATTATTGTTCGTCTTTATATGCCAGGCTGATCCTCCTGGCCATGATGTATTTCTCATTTTTAGAAATAGCGTCATGAAGATTTTGTATTTTTCTTGAATCCCCCTTGACCCGGACGGTGATTCTTGCATGAGATGTGGAATGGGACAATATGACACCCCTATCCTCCAATTCCATTTTTTCTATAAGCCCTTCTATGTCCCTTTTAGCCTCCTCTCCCGTGAAAGTCACATCCTGCACATCCACTGTCAAACTCGCTCCGTTTGTTTCTATATAATCCGCAACGTTCTGCATAGATCCTTCCTCCTTTTTTTAATATCATTTTTGTTTTAAAAAACAGCTCCCTTCAAGCTGTTATCTTATGACTGAATTCGGCTATCAGATTAAATCACAAGAAAACGGCTCGAAAATCAGGAGCTAGTAATTCCAGATTCAATAACATATCGATCAATGTTTTCGTTCCAATATTTTTCATAGATACAGAATAACATAATAAACAAAATTGTCAATGCAAACGGAAGATATGCAGACCGACAATGGTCACAGATACGGCCGGTCAGTCTTTCATGGACTTATAAATTTTCAGAAGTTCTTCCACTCTCCCATCAATGGCCTTGGCGATCTTTCCATCAATAACCCCATTTTCAACTTGCCGGTCAGCTGAATATAAAATCCCGTCTATGCGCCCTTCCTCTTCAGTTCCGTCCAAAAGGTCAATTGCTTTTCGTATCAGATCCCGCTTTTGATGCTCCAGACCCGCCTCAGCAAAGATCTCAGCTTCCTTAACCTGAAGACCGATCTGCGCCTCAACATATTCATTCGGATCTTTTTCTTCATTGACGATATCGTACTCGGTCTTATTCCATTGCAAAAACTCCTGAGTAAAAACAATATCGTCGGGACCGTTTTCTTTGAGCAGCTCTTTCAGCCTTGAAATGCGTTCTTCCTGCTCTTCTTTTCTTTTCTCCTTCCTGATAGCCGCATCGATCTCGATCTGTCCGGTTGTCAGGAATAATTCATCATCCTTGATATTTCCGATTTTTTCAAACATATGGAATAATAAATAATTAGATCTGCTATGTCCTGTCAAAATATGATTTCCGGTCATAGTTTTCCTCGAGTTTTTCGATCTCTCTCTTTTCTTCAGGATCGATGCCTGAAGCGAATTTGATTATCATAGGCTTTATGGAAATTCCGCCTCTCACTGTAAAGTCGGCCCAGATCCTCATATATTTCGGACCTATTTTCTTCCAGATATCTCTGAATATCTTGTTGGCGACATCTTCGTGAAAATTTCCTTGATCCCTGAATGAGAAAAGATATAATTTCAATGACTTGCTTTCAAGACAAACTTTGTCCGGAACATAAACTATCTCGATCCTGGCAAAATCGGGCTGTCCTGTGATCGGGCACAGAGTTGTAAATTCGTTGCACACGAATGGTACGAGATAATCGACATCACGATTTTTGTTTTCAAAAACAGCCAAGCGGATCGGGCCTTTGTTTGCGATTTCTTTTCCGCAATTCTGCTTGTCTGAATAAAGCATTTTTTGTTTCTTCATGTCTTGAGACATTTATATGGTTATGTGCTTTTAAACTATCCATCACGAAGGATCGCTCTGCACGTCGCACCTCCCGACACATCCTGAGAAAGTAAGGTCATACGCTTTGAATTTTCCTTCCTTCGACCTGATCTTCAGAACCCCCGAAACGGGAAAATCCGCTTTTATGATCTTATACGCCCTATATCCTGCAATATGGATATTTCCCAAGTCATCAACATCCTCGCCCCTGATCTCCTTCGGAAGCGGATCCCCTTCGAACATCACTTCCGCTCCCGCCTCTTTTCCAAAAGGCTCCATAACAAGATCTATCTCAGTGGCATTAAAATTCAGATATATCGATGAACCGACCTTCTGGGTCTGAATACAGCCGGGCGCGGAAAAAAACTCTCCCTCAAGCGCCATCTCGTTTTGCGGAATTATCCTCGGACGTTTGTATAAAGCATCCTTGTCCGGAACATATCCGGAAGCATTCGCAGGAATCCCTTTTTTATAGCCAAAATGAATATCGGGCGTAGCGGAAAAACAAATATTATTCGTTCTTTCAGTGACCATCTCGGGAGATTTGACCTTTGTCTTTTTCATCTTGAGCAGCTCCTGGATAATTTTATCAAGCGTCGCATACCCGCCCTCCCCTATGTGGCAATAGACCACTTCGCCATTTTTGTTTATCAAGTAGTTCGTAGGCCAATACTTATTCTTGAATCTCTTCCAGTTCTTATATTCATTGTCCAGCGCGATCGGCCAGTACATATCATTATCGATAAGTTTCCGCTTCACGCATTGGGGTCTTTTTTCAAACTCGAACTGTGGAGTGTGGATCCCGATCATCAGAAACTTCTGGTCTTTATATTTATTCCAAAGTTCTCTCATGCGCGGAAAAGACCTTGAGCAATTCACGCAGGTAAACGACCAGAAATTTACCAGAACGACGTAGCCCGAAAGATCTTTTTCGCTCAAAGGCTCGGAGTTAAACCATTTATTGCTCGTTATTTTTAGTTTCATAGATTTCGGTGAAATTTTGAAATATAAATGCTTCAGCCCTCCCCGGCTTTTCTCATAGATAAACGCTGATCCTTGCACAAATTGCCGTTCAAAAAAACAAAAAAACAGCACAAGACCTATTGATATTTTTATCGAATAATAATGTTCTTCTTGGTTAGCATAAATAGTTATTTAACCTCAAGAAAAAATTATCGTCTTTAACTCGCTGCTTGATCCGCTAATTCAAATGTAGCATAAGAATACCACCAAATAGCCAAATGTCAATAGTACCGGGATGCTCACGGATCTGATCCTAAATATATACGCGTCAATGAAACTTCTTGGATACTTGACATTTCCGTTTTTTTTCTTTAGCATCATCTTCAGGAGGGCTGAATATGCCTGATTATGTAATATTAGCTGTCATGGCTTTAGTGGTAATATATTGGCTATTGTCCGTATTTACCGCTATAAGAAGAAGACGGAAACAAACTCAAAACGACAACAGAAGGAAAGAAGAACTGAACAAGTTCTTCAAACTGGACATAATAGATCCAACAGAAAGCAAGGGAGCCCTGAAAACCGTCGAGGTCGTCGTCACTTTGCCAAAAGGAGAAGAATGCGACATTGAAGCAACCGACGATTTGTACGAAAAAAGCAATTCCCGATATAGCAGTTTCGTGCCAAGCTTTAAATCTGCCGGAGAACAGAAAATCATTGAGGACGGCGCTACTGTCATAAAAGTATCTCAGAAATTTGAAGTAAAATCCGCCACCAGAACGAAAATATCCGTAAAAGTCGGAGACTGGTGCACAACACTTGCCGAAAAGACTGCATTTATCCCACCGCAATAAGAGAAAAACGCTTTCTCTTTTTTATTTTGCGCAAAGAAGGATAGATAGCGATCAGCTGCCGCATTACCAGCTCATTGGGCCTGATCTGACCCCCTCTGAAATCAAACCATACCCGCACAAAATCAGATCTCCTGATCTTCCTTATCCTTCCAATCTCAGGATCCTGCAGATAAATAGATCTCTTATCCAATCCAACCGCCACCGAATAATGTCCGTCTGCCATTTCCGAACCCGAATTATCCGGCCTTCCTCCCGTAAACCAATTAACGATCACGGGAATGCCGCCATCAAGCCAGTTTTGAATATCACGATAGTTGCTCCGGTTCTTTACCCTTACCCTGAAACCCAGCCCCTCCGCTGCTTTTTTGATCCCGGAGTCATCAACTCCGAGACGCTTATTCCATCCGGAAAGTTCCGCAAGTTCCTTTTCTGTTTTTTCAACACCATAAAAACGCAAAACCATCTTCAGGCTTGCGGGACCGCAATAGCTCATATTTAATGTCTCTTGAAAAGGCTTTACTTTCAAAATCATACTTATCGCTTAGCCGCTAGACATGACTATATCAATTTCTTTTCTTCAGAGTTCCTTATAACCTCCTCCATATTCTCATATTCATATTGCTTTCCCTGCACTTTTGTCGCTTCCTCGTCATATTCTTCCCAAGGAAACAGGTGTATATCGCTTGAAAGTCCGAGTTTTTTCGCCTCAAGCTTGTCCAGGGTTCTGGTTTCATTGGTAAGCTTCCCATAAAATATCTCATCGGCATAATTGTTCTTCTGATAGGAAAAATCCATATGATCTGCTGCATACAATATCTTCGAATCGGAAAATTTTTCCTTGAGATCCTTCGCTGCCGTCTGCGAAGCCTGTCCGAAGCAATGGTTATTCTCAACCAGAAGGAAAGTGGGTTTGTGATTGAAGCTGACATATTCCGGAAAACCGAGGATCTTCCTAAGCTGTACCTTTCCATCCTTGAAAAAATATTTGTACTGCATCGGAACGATCCTAAGCATCTTCAACTTGAAAGCAAGAAAAGTTCCGGGAAAATTCCCTCCCCGAAGAAGAGGCACCACGGCATCTATCTTGGTCCCGCTTTCCCTTACATATTTGTATACTTTCCCAAAAAGTGAATCCAGAGTCTGCCCATATTCACCCCAGGTTATCCTCGCAAAGTCCTCCCTCGTGTATTGCTCCGTATATGGCATATTTTTATTTTATTTATTATTTATAATATTTTCAACTATACGCTTCATATTTTCAGGCCTTAGGTCTGTCTTTTCCAGATCCTCCAGGGACAGCCACTCCGGCACATGCGACCCTTCATAGAGACCATTGTCTGCATATTCCGGACCATTGCCGCATCCGACTTCCCCTCCCAAGACCCGGCATATATGGAACCGGTGTTCCTGATCGACCCCATCAAAAGCGACAATCTCGCTGCAGACATATTTTTCACTCGCAACCTCGACCCCCAATTCCTCCATGCATTCTCTTTTCAACGCCATAATCTCATCTTCGTCCTCCTCATCCACTCCGCCTCCCGGAAAAACCCAATAGTCATCATCCGCCTTGATCCTGTGTATCAGCAAAATCTTGCCGTTTTCAACTATGATCGCCCTGACTCTTTTTTTCATTGATCGAATATTATTTTCTTGTAATTATATTTTTTCAGATCCTCCTCCAGCTCGTTGTATTTCATTCCGGCAAGAAATCCTCCCGCGAATGGAAGTTCCTGCGTGACATCGGCAAGACAAAAATCCGGCATCTTGAAATTGTCTTTTTCCGTCATAGTTTTAAATTCAAAATCCGCCAGAACCAAACCCTTCAATTCATCCTGAAAAATACCGATCTCCGCCATATGATCTTCGGACGGATAAAAATATCGCAATTTCCTGATCTTTCTTCCTTTGGCCTTTTCCAATATTTCAAATTCCTCACTGGAAAGCTTGATCGTATGTTCGTACTGGCACGAAGAATCTCTGCCTTCAACGGGAGTTTTTTTCGTTATCTCATAACTTTCCCCTCTTTTCCTTATTCTGAGGATCGGATGTCCCTCTTTTCGCGGAATATAGAGATCGCGGATCTCAACATGCTCGCAGTCCATCATATCCGAAGGTATTTTTTTGACCAGAAACGTTCTCTCAAGTTCTATTTCCATGCCATTATATCAGTTACTTTTATGTCATTTTAACATTTTTCTGACAGCTTAGCAACAATAAAAAATAGCCTTTTTAAAAGGCTATCGGTTATTATTCCATTTTGTTCAATGGCTTTATCGGATATCTTCCTCCGAAACATCCGCTGCAGATCCCGCAGTTATAGGTTCTTTTTACAACCTCATTGAGGCCTTGCAAGCTCAGATAGATAAGTTCGTCCGCCTCGATTATTTCCCTGATCTCTTCGATCGTTTTGTTGTAAGCTATGATCTGGCTTGTTTCCTGGTAGTCCATGCCGTTGGGACAGACATTCGTAATGGGAGGCGATGCGATGCACACTATCACTCTTTTTGCTCCTGCGCTTTTCAGCATTTGGACAATTATTTTCATTGTCGTGGATCTGACTATTGAGTCGTCAATGACTATAATGTCCTTCCCTACGACTTCGCCTTTCTTAAGGTGCAGTTTCTGCTCGACTATTCTCTTTCTTTCCTCGAAAGTCGGAGCCGTAAAAGACCTTGATTGAAGGATCTTGTAGCTGTGTGTCCTCTGGAATATCTCGTCGTACGGGATCTTAAGCTCTCTGGCAAGCCCTATGGCAGCGTGCTTTCCCGAATCGAGTATGGGTATCACGACTTCTCCTTTTATATGGGGATTCTCAAGAGCGATCTGGCGGCCTGTTTCTTTCCTGAAATCTTCATGATAGCAGCCGTGATACAGCGTTCTTGGATTGGAAAAATATATTCCTTCAAATATGCAAAAGCATTCATCAGGTTCGGCATACTTCAGCCTTGTGAAATCTTTCTTACCCTTTCGGAATATGATCATTTCTCCGGGCGGAACGTCGAACAGGAATTTCGCCTGTGGAAATTGATCAAAAGCGATCGTCTCAGAACAAACCAGATATCCTTTATCGCATTTGGCCACGCTTAGCGGACGAACTCCGAATCTATCCCTTATGGCATATAGCTTTTCCTCAGTGAGAATGAGCAGAGAATATGCCGCTTCAACTTGCGTTAATGCGTATATTATCGCTTCATCTATCGTCTTTTTTCCGGAATTCGCGATAAGATGCACCAGAAGTTCCGTATCCGTGGTTGATTGGAAAACCGCGCCTTTTTCGAGAAGCATGTCCTCGATCTTTCTCACATTTACGAGCGTTCCGTTGTGCGCGATCGCAAAAGAACCGTATTTCGATTTCTCGATAATGAGCGGCTGCACATTGGCAACATCCAGATGATTTCCCTGAGTGGGATAGCGATTATGGCCTATGGCGATCCTTCCCGGCAAACCGTCATTGAACGCATCCTGTTTATATTTGCTGAACTGGGTGCTCACCGATCCTATTCTTCTTTTTTGAAAAAAATTTCTTCCTCTTTTGCTGATTATGCCCACAGCGGATTCTCCTCTATGCTCCTGATGAAGGAGGCATTGAAAAACGCGATATGACGCGCTTTCTATATTCACGGCAGCGGCTAATGCGCAATTTTCCGGAAATATCTTCCTGAGATCAAAATTCGTTTCACCTTTTAAGCTTCCTTTCAGATATAACATGTTTTTTCTCCTTTTTTCGTCAACATTCGATTTTCAAATAGCACTTTCTCTTTATTCTAACAGATATGGCCACGCTTGCAAATGAAAAAAAATGGATCGTTGTCCATTTTGATGGGTCATATTTTTGTTCCCTCCGGGATCACTTTTGCGCAAGTTAAACATAGGATATAGGATACGTTTTGCACCTTTTTTACCTGAACATCGCGCTCCTTACAGCAGAATTCCGCAATGGGACACACCTCAAACATATCCTCGATCTCCTTCCTTAAATCTTCGTTTTCCATATTTTTGCTCACCTGATAAATAAATAGCATATTGATCGAGTTCTGACAATCCCCATGGCGGCAAATTCAGCACTGCGATCCGAAATCTTTTTCCGCATAGAAAAAAATGACTCTTAAAGTCATTAGTTTTTATTATTTTACCTTCTTTCCCAGATCGGAATTTCCAGCAGTCTTTCAATAATTTCATTTCCGAAATATGCCTTTGAATGATCCCTGATCTTCTTGTTCTTCATTATATATTCGAAGAAGATTCTTCCCGTATCGATATAGGAACTGTCAGTGGATAATTTTACTTCGTTAAACTCCACCAGCATCATCTGGTCATATGTGGGATTTTCTACATTCACGGTTCTTGCGGACATGAATCCGATCCTCAGCTTATCCCTCCTTAACATTCCGTATTCCTTCCGCATAAACTCGGATCCGAAAGACTCCGGCTCATAGATGTTGTCAAAATACCAATTCCAGACATCGTCGGGCACCTTCTTGAAATCCCGCCTTTGCCGGAAACTTACATAATTCATAAATCCTCGGAATGACAAATAGTGGGAAACGTGATTCCTTCTTGGAAATAGAACTTCATAGGTTCCCCTGTCATTAATTCCATCTCTGTAATACGGAGTGAGCTCGGTTTTATCGCTGAATCTGACGTATGCCACTTCCTCAAAGCTGAAAAATGCATGTTGCGGAAAGCCGATAGGCTTGGCGATCGTGACAGCCAGGGTCGGAACGAATTTCCGCCAATCGTCCTTGGGATGCGCGCAATCGAAATACACTTCTTCGCGCGCTTCCCCTTTTGCAAAACGGTCCTGAGAACCGGTTTTTCGCGACATGAAGCCATATGGCAGAGGCAAGGACAATTTTTCAATTGTGCCTTCTATGATATGTTTCATCCGGTCGAATTGGATGCGCTCTTCTGTGTAATGATGCCCATACAGGTTCTGCCTTTCTTCGCACGAGATTATATTCTCCGGAACAAGTCCGACTTCGATGCTTCGGGCCAGATGCGGAAATATATATATCGCGGAATAGAGAATTCCATTCAAAGCGTTGATCCGCTCATTCACTTCATCTCCGGTCAATTCGCCGCTTTTTTCCTTGAGCTCCGTAAAGAGTTTGTTTATTCGCTCATTCATTCCCTGAATGCCGTTCTCTTCGAACATCGAAAGATATGGCAGCATGAGAAGGAAGTGCTTGACCTTCACCTCAACATTCGAACCTATCTTTTTGTCCTGAAATTCCTGCAACTTCAAAAGAAGATACCTGGCATTGTGTTCGGCGCCGTCATAAACTATGCCAGTTCCCCTGCTTCCCGCAAGGACATGGCGCAATTCAAGCTGCACTTCACTGTGAGCCTTTTTTGCATCATCCTCCTGCCGGATAATGTTGTTCAACTCTTCCAAGAATTCACCTAGGGTGTTGTTAACGAACTTTTTTA
Organism: Candidatus Paceibacterota bacterium; assembly: GCA_041661265.1. NCBI lineage: Bacteria > Bacillati > Minisyncoccota > Minisyncoccota bacterium. The sequence goes on from JBAZUT010000002.1 coordinate 148,446, forward strand.
TTGCTTCATCTTCCATTATTTCGCCTCCATTTGAAATAAATTCATTATAGTTTCGCTAAATATGATTCTCTAGCGAACAGAACATGATAACATAAATCTATAAAATGTCAACGATCTTTTATACACTAAAAAAGACGCATTTTATACGTCTGATTTCAACCCGACGTTTCACTATTTCCCGTCAGAAGCACCACCTATATGCTTGAAAATATGCTTGCCGTATTTTGGATGCGCATTCCTTTCTTTCGCCAGTTTTTCATACTCCGCCTTGATGCTTTCGATCGGCGGAACATCCAATCCTTTCAGCTTCAAAAATACGAGCGGATCGAACACGGCTTCCCTTCCGATCATCACGCCCCTGCAGTCTTTGAACTTTTCGACGTCTTCTTTCGTTTTTATGTCCCCGTTTGCGATTATATTCTTTCCTGTTTTCACGCATTCGGCGATGACCGTCCAATCGGCCTTATCGGCATAGGTTTCTTTTGCATGCCGTGCATGCATAACGAAATAATCCGCATCGACATTATTTATGAGATTCAGATATACTTTTCTGTCCTTTTCGAATTGGTTTAGCCCGGGTCTCATTTTTATGCTCGCCTCATAGCCGAAGCTTTTGATCATATCAATAAGCTTTTTCACTTTTGAGATCCTTTTTATCATCGCCGCTCCATGACCGGAGCGCACTTCTTCCGGATCCGGACAGCCTAAGTTAAAATTGAATCCGCGGAATCCCTTTTCGGGCTTATACTCCGAAAGGAAACTGCGAAGAGAATCTTCTTTGTGGCCGATCAGCTGGATCGTGCAAGGAGTGTCGTCATAAAGCCTTATTCTTTCCCAAGCAAAGGGATCGCCTTTTGCCAGAGCCTCAAGGCTCGTCATTTCCGTGAAAGTCATATCCGCGCCATGGCAAATCGAACGGAAACATGAATCCGTCATATTCTCGATCGGCGCCAGCATATAATAGAATTTGTTTTCCATAAAGAATTGTTTATTTAATATTCATCCTAATCAGTATAAATTAGTAATCAATTTAATACAAGGCAAATGCATCCTCCGGGTCTCAGTCAAAATATCCGATCAAAAAATAAATGGGTTTATGCCGCAGCATTCACCCATTCGGTTTGCAACTCTGCCGTTGCTTGTTTTAAGGCCTCCAGCAGAAGATATGTGATCCTGCTCGAATCGTATTTTATCCCCGGCCAATGAAATGGCTGGCGATTCACTTCAACATTAATATCCCTTCCGTCTTCGAAATGAGACTGGAGATCCAACTTGATCTTCTGCTTCATTTTATTGATAGCTTTTTCTTCCTCTTCGTTAAGTTCTTCCATGGCCTTGCCTCCATTTGAATATACTTTTTGTTTCGATACTATTCCTGAACATAACATGAAAGTCTATCAGTTCCCTGAAAAAAGTCAAGCCTTCCCCCTGACAGCCTTCCCCCTGACAGAATTCTATATCGGACTATATGAAAAAAGAATATGAAAAAGTCATATTCCTGTTATTTTGATGTAGTGTTTTTCTCTATGGAAACGTTTATACCTGCCGATTTCAACATCTGCATCTGAGTGCTGTTTGAAGGATCGAGGGGCTTTGATCTTGTTACAAACCCCATAAGTACGTCCCAGGCCTCCAGTTGCTCCTTTAGTCCGGGATATACAACCGTTACATCGCCCGCGAAAGAGCCATCTCTGTTTCTTACAGCAAAGTTCTTGCCTCCGTCAACTGAGACCAAATTGTAATTCAGACCTTCAGTCCCGTTATAATTGGTCATTCCGCTTTTGAACACAATATGGCTTCTGTACCATTGCTGATCCTCTCGCATTCCCGAATCGAGATCCTGTTTCACCAGATATCCGGCAACAAATGTTATTGCCATAAGGATACATACTACCGCTATAGTTTTTTTGTCGAACAATTCAATAACCTCCTTGTCTTAATTTCCGACTTATCATTATAATATATTTTATACAAATGTCAAGAGCATGCCCTATCAGAACTTTACGCGCCTAACTAAAAATAAATCTTACCGGATCGGGAAATCTTCTGGCATTTTGTTCGATATCCTTTCCCGATCCATATCCATCAAGCTCGTCCCATAGATTCTTTTCCTCAATTTCACGATAATATTCTTCAGTGATCGCCTGAAGATGCAAATGCTCGAACCAATTTCCATTGAAAGGAGGTTTGCCGATTTTGGCAAAAACGTCGCCTATCCCGAACTCATCTCCAACCTCACATTCCACTTTCCTGTCCAAATGCGCATATATGAGATACAAAGACTCTGATCTATTCTTCAAAATAACTCTCGTCCCCCAGCCTCCCACTTCAGGATAATCATCGTCAATTTTGACCACTTCCGCATCAAAAGTCGCCGCGATCGGAGTTTCGGCTCGCGCGCTGATATCTATCCCTAAATGGACATAGATCTTTTTTTCATCAAGATAACTCCCCTTCCACAAAAAGCTCCTGTCTTCCATCCATCCGCCATAGGAAAGATCCAGATTATATTTCCCGTTGGTGTCATTGACCATTTCCCGGCACACATTCGGATCCAAAAACGAATCCTTTCCTTGATCAAACTTCTTGCCCGCGATCCACCTTCTCGCCTCAAGATCCAAATTCACATATCCGAATTTCTTGTTTTTTAGGGTTGGAAAAATCATATATAAGATTATTGAAAAAGATTACACAAAAACCAGCACGGCGAATGCCATGTTAAGGGTATGTCGACAAACTCACTAACGTCGCTTGTTAGCTTTTTGCCTGTTGCGCTTCGATGTGCTTGCCCTTGATCTCCTGGTGATGGTGGTGTGCTTCTTCATTCCTGTGCAAATTAAGATTATACCTAATTATACTCTTCTTGATCAACTCGGTACAATACAATTTTAAAAGCACCGAACTTATGATTTTGAATGTTTTATTTGCCTGATCCAAACGCAGACCTCCGTCACTTGTCTTGACTTTTCTTAATATTAATTTATACTGCCTTGTTGAGTTTATCATAAACTCTACGCGAAAAGAAGTTGATAAAATGAGATCAGTAAAAAGTGTATTTGAAGATTACGCAAAGATCGACGGATTTTTGAACGGAATTGTGAAAAGATTGGAAAAGAATAACCCGGATCTGGCGGACATGATCGCCAGTGAAATGGAACACGAAAAAGAAGAAAATGCAAAAGAAAGAATATTCGAAATGATGCTTCTTGCCAGCGAGGTCATGGGGTTAACGGATCCCGAAGATCCCGACTTCGTCATAATCCTGCCGAATAAGAAGCTAAAAAAACACAAATCGACAATAACAGAGATACGTCCGGAATACTTCTCAGAACTGATGCCGCCCATCTACAAGCTGAATGATGACACAAACAAAAAGGGAGCATCTAAAGGTTTGCCGGAAGTTCCTTTTCCCAACATCTGGAACAAGATATTGAAAATAGCAATAACCGCATCTGATTCAAGAAAACATAATTTATCCCAAAATCGAAAATAATTATTCGAAAAAGCGCGACAACTATAAGGTCAGCGCTATTTTTTATATTCCAAGACGCAAAATAAAAAAGAGGTGGAATACCTCTCGTATCTGTTATATTCTTTAGATATGTTTTGAAGGGCTAACATAAATTTTCATTTGATATTTACCCTTTTCTGTTTTAACGTGAACGATCTGATCCACTTGCCAGAGATCAGAATATATCCACACGTCTTCATCTCCCCATACTAATGACGGCTTTGTTTCTTTTATGAAATCCAGCTCGACCACTTCGCTTTTTTGCAGACGCATCGGCAAATTGATAATATACGTTACCCCCCTTGATTCCATTGGTCTTTCACATGGATATATCAGGCATTTCATTTCATTCGAACCTCCGATTGTTTTAGTCACAAGGACTAAACTGGCTGCCGTTTAACTACGGACAATTTAATCATTGTGACGATAGAAAAGATGACTTTGTATCATATATTGATATTTCCAAGCTGTCAAACACATGCCGAAACCCGGCCTTAATATATAAAGAAGTATCGTGTTTATCCTAAATAAAAAAAGGGTAAATGGTACCCTTAAACTTTGTATTTTGATTTATTGAGACTTTTTATGGAACATCATCCCGTCATATATTACACGAGAGCTACTTCCTCTTTCAGAATGGCTTTCAATATCAGAACCAGATCGTTCAAATTTTCTTCAAACTCCTTGTCAGTGATCCGGATCTTCAGTCCATTATATGTTCTATTGTTGCATCCGCCCGGATTGAATTCATTTGTCAGATCATCCGGTTCGCCGATTTGCGCGTCCGAATCAACTATTGCAACAACTCTATTGCCGGAAAGCAAGATTACTTTCGGATAATTTCCCCTATCGAGAGAAAGTCCCGCTTCCTTTGCTGCGGCAGAAAACATACTATAATATACGTTCCTGCCTCCGTTCCTCAGTTTATGAGGTAATATAACTTTGTCCATTTGTATTCCTCCATAGCAATACCTCTGTTTGATATTATTCAATTTCTCGATCTCCCGGGAAATAGAATTTGCCACAAATATTTCATCGTGACCGGTCAGTATAGCAATTTTCGGTGAAATGTCAATTGTTAATTTTTTATTGACTTTTCCCGCCAGGATCCAAATTCAGAACTCAAATATGCAACGATATATTGGGCCATTGAAAAGAGCCCTTTCGAATAAAGGCCCTTTTACTAGTTCGGGAACAGGGATTCGAACCCCAATTAGTTGCTCCAGAGGCAACTGTCCTACCGTTAGACGATTCCCGAATAAACATAAAACATGAAACACATAGCTTGAAACATTGTAATACAGAACTTAAAAACTTTCAAGTCCCTGCAATATGTTTCGGGTTTTATGCTTCATGCTTCAAGATCTTCCTTATATCTTCAGATATCTCCTGATGGCGATCACGCTGCTTATCACGCCAATTCCCACGCCCATTGAAAGCAGCAATAATGTGATATTGTAAAGATTTCCGATAAAATAGTTATTAAGATCGAATCCCGGTATGAATTGCGCGATCTTTGGAGAAACATAGGAAACGGCCGGAAACATCAGCGCGATCGCAACCGCACAGCTTACGACACCAAAAACGATTCCCTCGATGATAAATGGCATCCTGATATACCAATTCCCCGCACCGACCAGCCTCATGATCTCGATCTCAGTCTTATGCGCATACATTGCAAGCCTTATAGTATTGAATGCGACCATAACGCCGATAAGCACGAAAAGAACGCTGAGCGCCAATATGCCTTCCTTGATGGCCGCAAGAATATTTGAAAAATTATTTATCGCAGTCTCATTCTCTTTGAAATTCACTTTTTCGATTATATCCTTGTAGTTCTCGTTTCCGACTACGAAATTATCTATATCTTTATACTGATCGAGCTCGTTTGCCTTCACATTGAGAACCGCAAAAAGCGGATTATCCCCCAATTCCGTCAATGAATCATTGATATAACTGTCATCCTTATGCGCTTCTTTGAAATTCGTAAGTGCCTGATCCTTCGATATATATTCAACATTTTTTACATCACTCCGTCCCTGAAGATCCTTCTGAAGCTCCAGGATCTTTCCCTCATCCGCGTTGTCTTTGAATTGCACTGTGATATCGATCTTCTCCTTCAATGCCCCGAGAGCATGATCTCCGATCGCATCCACTGCAAGCATCACCGTCACCGTGAAAAGAGATATAACCAGAATTATGACCGTTGCGACATTAAGCCATATATTTCGGAGGAGGTCCTTGCTTGCGGAAACCAGAAGTCTTTTTATTTTATTTCGAAACATCTATTTTGCTCTTAATTAAATAATATATTTTCCCTTATCCAGCTGATCCTTGATTATCCTTCCCCTGTCAACCGTTATAACGCGCTTGTTGATCAGATTCACGATCTCTCTGTTGTGTGTTGCAAGAACGATCGTCGTTCCAAACTGGTTGATCTTCATCAGAAGCTGAACGACATCCCACGTGTTCACAAGATCCAAATTTCCCGTCGGCTCATCCGCAATTATTATGTCAGGCCTGTGCACCAGTGCTCGCGCTATTGCAGTCCTCTGTTTCTCTCCGCCCGAAAGTTCATTGACATAGCTGTTATATTTTTTCAGAAGTCCCACGATCTCCAGGACCTGCGACACGTCTTCCCTTATATCTTTGTCCGATCTTCCCGAAACTTCCATAGCGAAAGCCACATTCTCAAAAACGGTTTTCCTGTCCAAAAGCTTGAAGTCCTGAAAAACAACTCCGATGTGGCGCCTCAGGATCGGCAGTCTTCCGCTTTTTATCTTGCTTATATCTTTCCCTCTTATAAGGACATTTCCCTTGCTTGGCTTTTCTTCAGCAAAAATCAACTTCAATAAAGTTGATTTTCCCGCGCCGCTTTGGCCTACTATTGAAACAAACTCGCCGCTCGAGATGGAAAAATTTATGTCCTCCAAGGCCGTAGCGTTCGTATTATAATACTTATAGACATCATCAAAAACTATCATCTTGTTTTCAAAATTTACATTTCTTAAATTACTTTGCTCTTGATTTGTAGACTTTTCTTCTTGCATATTCTGAAACTTTACCTTTGTTCCATTGCTGAACCGGCCTCAAATAACCCACCACCCTCGAATAAACTTCGCATGGCTGTTCGATGAGACATTTTGGACACACGAAATGCTCTCCCGGAAGATACCCGTGATTCGGACACACACTGAAAGTCGGCGTAATGGAAAGATATGGAAGGGCATATTTCTCAAACACTTTTTTTATCAAAATCTTCGCCTCTTTTCCGCTTGGAAGCCTTTCCCCCAAAAAAGCATGAAGAACGGTTCCTCCCGTATATTTCGTCTGGAGCGGATCCTGCAGTTTCAGAGCCTCAAAAAGGTCATCTGTGTGGCCAACCGGAAGCTGTGTAGAGTTCGTATAGAAAGGATCCCTGGGAAGCTCCCTTGTTTCCTTTGTCTCTGTCTTCTCCAATAACACGTTCTTTGCCATATATTTGAATTATTTTTTAACTTGTATGAGCATTATAGCACAGATTGAAATTTATATGAATAGCGTCTGCGTTTCTTCGTTTAAACATACAATTTATGCCATTAAATAATACGATACAAAGAATTATCAATTCCTACTCTTCAATCAATGATCAAAAAAAATTATCGATTGAATATTGTAAAATTGAAAATTTATTGAAAATTGATAATTGTGAATTGGAAATTTTCACTATTTCCTATCGCTCCTTTGGACCACTCCCTTAAGCCTCGCCTCGATGAACATGTCGATATTGCCATTCAGAACTTCTTCCGCATTCGAAGTTTCCACTCCCGTTCTATGGTCTTTGACCATTTTATACGGATGAAGAACATAGGACCTGATCTGATTTCCCCATTCTGCAGAAGTGAACTCTCCGCGAAGCTTCTTTTTCTCCTCCTCCTCTTTTTCCTGCTGCAATTTATATAATTTTGATCTCAAGATCTGCATTGCCCTTTCTTTATTCTGCAGCTGGCTTCTTTCGTTCTGGCATTCCACAACTGTTTTGGTCGGAATATGCGTGATCCTGACAGCCGAATCGGTTTTATTCACTTTCTGGCCTCCGGCTCCGCTTGACCTGAACGTATCGATCCGCAGATCTTCGTCTTTAATTTTTTCTTCATCCTCAGAAGCGATCTCGGGAAGAACTTCAACAAGCGCGAACGATGTCTGCCGGAGATTGTCTGCATTGAACGGGGAAAGGCGCACAAGCCTGTGCACTCCCGCTTCGTTCTTCAAATGGCCATATGCATATGCGCCCGAAACCATGAACATTACGCTCTTGATCCCGGCTTCCTCCCCTCTGGACATATGTATGATCTCCGTTTTATATTTATGGTCTTCACTGTATCGGAGATACATCCGAAGCAGCATTTCCGACCAATCCTGCGCATCAACCCCTCCCGCACCGCTATGTATCGCCAAGATCGCGCTCGCTCCGTCATATTTCCCGCTCATCAAAGCTTCGAATTCATGCTCCAAAAAAGTTTTTTCCAGCTTAAAAAGTTTTTCTTTCGTTTCTTTCAGCAGATCTTTGTCTTTTTTCTCATCAATGACGCTCAACATCTCATCGAGCTCGTTTATCCTGTTTTCCATACTTTCCCAAAAATCCACGATGTTTTTGTATTCATCGAGCTTTCGCATGACCTCTTTCGCCTTTCTGGTGTCGAGCCAGAAACCTTTCTCGTTTATATCAGCGTCGAAACCCACGATCTCAGCTTTTTTCTTACGGATGTCAAAGACAGTCCTTCACAAGAAGGGTCCTTTTTTTTAGGTCTTTAATTTTTTCTATGGTTTCTTTCATGGTTATATATTAGCAGATAATTCCGGAAGTGACAAAACCGTTCCCGGCTTGAATTATGGCAATATATCTTGACAATTATTGATAACCCCCTATCATGACACTATCCCCAGGAGATGAAAAAAATGGGAAATACAGACATACAAACAGATTTGGGCAACATAAAAATAGAATTGGACAAAATAGGAGCGGACTATGAGATCGACATTTATGGCAATATACAAGCGACTCTTCCGAAAACTTCCACAATAGCTTCAGTGCCTTTCAAGGATAAAAAAAACCGGCGCACCCCGCGGGAAGTCAGAGAAAGATATTATTTCCAGAATGGCGTTGCGATCCTATATCCATCTCGAAATAATTATCTGATAGATAGCATATCGGGCTATAATATTATCATGACGCACATAAACCACAAATGATCCTTTCGGATCTTTTTTTCTGCCTTGATGACAATTTCCATAAAAAAAAGTGAATCCAGTTCACTTTGTTTGTTGATTATTATTCTATTTTACTCTCTTTTTTATTCTCCTTTTTCACCTTTTTCTTTCCCGTAACTTTCAAAATATCTCCGGGAATACTGAACGCGCCTTCTTTGGCAATTTCCGCAAGTATTATTTGCATGGCCTCTGAAGGCTCGAAACCTGCAGCGACATATGCCTTCTTCATTGCGGCCATTCTTTCTGCCCGCGCTTTCATGTGCTTCTTGAAACTTTCAAAAGTGCCTTCATTTATCTGGGCTGATTTTTCGTAAGCGTATCCGATTGTCCCCGCTATGACATTACACAACTCATCAGATAGCGGCTTCAAGGCTCCGCCGTATGCCTGTGTGATCTTATTTATCACCACAGCCAATTCAGGACTCACTGCCGCAACCTTTTCTGCGAGAGCCAAGGCGCACCCAACTGCAACCTTAGTATCTCCGCTGTCAAGCGACTCCTGTATTTTTTCTATTAATTCCCCGATCTCACTGATAGGGTCTTTCTGTTCTTCTTTCTGCTCTCCGACTTCCTTTTCGCTATCGATACCCTTTTTTGTTTTATTTTCTTCTGATTCAGACATTTCTTATACCTCGTCCTTCTTTTCGGACTTGTGAAGACTATCATAATTACTATATCTTGTCAATACCTAAGCGTAATACCCGATAACTTGGAAACGTTTTCTGCCTGGATATATCCCCATGAACAAAAAAATCCTTAGTTTAAAGGAAATAACAGCTCCATTCCTGCTGATTTTGATTATCCAGACTATTAGTGATCTTTGTCTCTCTCTTCACTCAGCTTCAGAAGATATTCCAGTTTCTTTATTTGTTTTTCCTTTCCCTCTATTAGACTTCTGGAAAAAGTGGAAAGGATATAAAGCTCCAAGCCCACCCCGGTGAATATATAGAATATGGTGAATATTTTAGACGAAGCGGACGTTGGATGCAGATCTCCATAGCCCACTGTCGCTAAAGTGGTAACACTGAAATAGAAAGAGTCGAGATAGCTCCATTTTTCCACATTCGAATAGAACAACATTCCGGTAATAAGAAGCAGAAGAAGCAGAAGAAGCAGAACATAAGACGCCATGAACCCGGGGGGAGGTTTGACTCCCGTAAGATGTTCGTGAGTGTTATGGAAAAAATCGACTGCTATCTTTTTCATTTTGACTTATGTTAATTTCACGACAAGATATAAAAATAACGCGACACTCCTTTTTTTATGTTTTAAGTTTCATGCTTTATGGATTGAGCCACCTGTCGGAGTCGAGCCTCCTCCCGAGGCGGACAGAGACGACCAAGGTTGCAGTTTATCCGCCCACTGGCGGAATACCGTTGCTTTTGCCAATCTATCTTTGAGCCACCTGTCGGAGTCGAACCGACGACCTACGGTTTACGATACCGTTGCTCTGCCAATTGAGCTAAGGTGGCAAGTCTTAAATGTGGAAAGTGAAATATGACAATTGGTAAATAGGACGAACAATATTATCAAAAAATCCCTATTTCCTCAACAAACTAATAATACCCTACTATATGTTTTGGTCAAGACCGGAATTCCTTGGAATAATCTCTAAAAAAATGGAGATTTTCAAATTGATTTTCAAATTTCGGCCATTGACAAATTCATATTTTATGCTATCCTTATCTGCTATAACAACGTTATAGTTCAAACAGGAGGTTAACATCTTGCATAATAACAAATTACTGCCCTATTTCTGCATTGCCGGATTAGTGGCAGGAGCTGTGGCAGCAATATATTCAAAAAATATCGTAGAAAATCTTGCGACATTCCTTACAATAGGTGCGTTCACGGCACAAATTTTTATCGGTATTGTCATACCCAGGTTCAGGAACATCATCTCGCACATTTTCTGGAATTCGATAGGTATCGGATTTTGCGCTCTAGCAGGAGAATATATCGTCAAACTGATAACCTAGCGCTATGTACGGACATAGCACTTTTTTATTGTCTATTTTTATGTCGATCTTTCATCTTTTACTTTTCAATCGCTATAGACTTTTCATCCGTCCAATAATGTTTTCCGCCTATGATCGAATGCGCCCGAAAATAGAGAGTTCCGGCTTTGCTTATAGATAAATTCGCGTCAAAAGTCTTCGGAATGGCTTCTTCCTTGCTCGCATATTGGTTAGTGAAATTCGGATATTTGGCCAGATATGCGGTCACGTTCCCATCCAGATCTCCCGCATGCGATGAATAGTCGTAATATATTGCCGTGTGCGAAATTGTACCGGAAGGCCCGCTGATCTCCCAAAGTATCCTTGCAACCTTAGAATCGCACAGTTTCAGGACCGTCTGGGCAGATTTGATGCTTATCGAATATTTGTCCTCCACTTCTTCTTTCAAAAGAGCTGCAAAACTTTTACTTTCCGGTTCTGTTTTCGCCAAATCTTTCTTGTTCTGAAAATAAACCGCCATTACGGCGGCGGAAATCACAACAACTGCCATTACGGCGATTTGCGATACTTTTTTCCTATCTATATGTTTATATTTATTTTTTTATTATTTATGCTTCTATGCCATAATTTTACCGCATTCTGAAAAAATATGCCAATACTTACCCTGTCGGTTTTTTAGTCCCCGCTCCTAAGCATCCGAATCGGAATTTCCAGCTTTTCAAAAAGTTTTATTGCGGATCCCGTGCGAAGATCTGTGGTTATGTTATTCATCCGTTCATCTGCATATTCGTAGCTTCTCCGGCTCTATTCATTTGATACAACATTCTGCTTTCATTACATTCCCGGCTCCGTATGTGAAATATAGATCTTATTTTTAATCGGGCCTTTCTTCTTGTCGGCCAAAATGACATATTTTCCCGTCAGGACCTGAGGCCACAGCCTTAGCATCGTTTTTCTGATAAACGACGGGATCAATCTTCGCGGCAAGATACCTCCTGCCATAAAATTAAATTGAATACTTTTAGGATAGAAACCGCAGACACTAAGAAGCTCTTCAAGCTCATCATAAAGCAAAAATCTGATATGCCCATATGACCAAGAATGGACATTTTTATATTTCCTATGCGACCAATGAATGATCCCGCCGCCAAAAAGCATGTTCAGGCGGTTCCGAAGATCAAATTGGTTGGGATATGAGATAATAACCTTTCCATCCGCTTTCAATATGCGAAAAACCTCCTTCAACACCCCCTCTTCGTCGTATAGATGTTCAAGTGTGTCCAGCGCCAAAACCAGATCGAATGCTGAATCTTGAAAAGGAAGCTTTGCCTCGATGTCCGCCTCAATGGCGTTTATCCCCTTCTTTTTCGCATCCTCGATCCCATTTGGAAATATATCAACACCCCAAACTTCATGACCCTTTCGGACAAGCTCGGCGCTGAGCCTTCCATCGCCGCATCCCAGATCCAATATCTTTAATCCTGGTACATCAAAATCGAATACCGACTCTATTTTTTTTAGAGTTGCCGGATAATCGAAGCAAATATTGTTTTTATGATATGTGGCGGTTTTATTCATACGGGATTATGCGGATATTTTTGAAAACTAAGAGCCTGTCTGAGAAGTTTCTTTTGTGCTATAAAATTCAAAATTTTGAGCGAAACTTATGAAAAATAAGGAGGTTTAACTTGTGTTAAGCTAACGAGTTTTGAATGATTTGCAGCCAAAATTGTGAGTTTTTGGCCAAATATGAACTTCTCAGACAGGCTCTAAATCAGGAAGCGGCCAGGAAACCGATCTGCGTAGCTAAGAATAACAAATATATCAAAATAAGAACCAATCCTTCTTTTCCGGTAAGAACGTTATCGGTTCTATAGAAATACAGAAATGCTCCGTAGATCAAAACTGAAAAAAATATCAGAGCAAAATAAGACATATTTACTTCCACCTGAAACGGTCTGAACAATGCGAACACTCCGATAATTACGATATTGGAGATTGCGGATCCGATGATATTGCTCATGGATAAATCGCTTAATTTGTTGTGATAGGAACGCAGGGCAACGATCAGCTCCGGAAGATTGGTTCCAAGGGAGAACATAATCAGTCCGACTATGAAGATCGAAACATGCCAGCCGTTCAATGCATAAACGAATAAATTCATGATCACGTTCGATATCATGATCACCAAAAATATTCCTACAACGATCATCAGTATTTTTTTTAAAATCTCATTGCCTTCGCTCGTTATGCATATTTCCAGATGATTATGTTTTTTTTGATCAATGTAGAATATATAAAGAAGGTAGATGTAAACCGTAATGAGGATAAAAGCGTCTATGGGACCTATTCTGCCATCAAGACCTAAGAAAAGCGGAATTATCATATAGACGAAAGCAAAAGCAAAATCCGTGATATTGCCATTTGTCTTGATCCTTCTGTTATAAAAAATACTCAATCCGAGTATCAAGCCAAAAAGCACGATAGTACCTCCAAGCAGATTTCCCAACGAAACCTCCGGCACTCCATTCACTATCGCATTTATACCGAGAAAAAGTTCCGGCAGGGACGTTAGGAAACCCAAGATTATCCCCAAAAAGAATATCTGTATCCCAAGCTTCTCTCCTATAGCCCTTATGTTCGTAATAATAAGATCCGCCGCCTTTCCCAAAAAATAAAAAGAGGCTATTAGAGCAATAATTGCCAATGCATGATCCATATTTATAGATTATGGTTAAATATACTAGGTATCTGAGAATCTTCCCCGTCGTCTGAAAGCAATTCAGGACGTAATAATATTTTGAGAGGTTATCCGACTCCGAAGTAATAAATGAGCGAGTGAAGGGAATCGAACCCTCGACTCAACCTTGGGAAGGTCGCGTATTGCCATTATACTACACTCGCATGTTTGCGGAGGCGGAGGAAGAACCTTTGTTTACCGATATACTATACCCGCATATAATAATTTCTAATTTTCAATTTCTAATTTCTAATCAAAATTTAAAATTCAATGATCGGATATTCGTTGGAAATTATTTTTCCTCATTTTCAAAGAAGTAGTTCCACCATTTCAGATAATTCGGATAATTGTCGTTGTTGATTATTTCTAGGCCGCCCTGTTCAATGTTTTCGCTTTGAACTCCCTGCTTTATGATCGCCACGCTTTCTCCTTCTTTTTTTACGCCCAGCCGTTTTCTTGCCTCTATTTCCTTATATTCTTCCGTGTTATAATACTCCACAAGTTTTGAAAGTTCATAGTTGTTATTCTCCATCGCCGCAATTTCACCCTTGAGCGATCCGATCTCTTTTTCGATCTGATAATTGCGATAGAATTCTCCGCCCAAGGCCGGGCCGAAAACAAAAGCTACGCAAATCCCTGCAAGAAAAAAAAGCTTAAAAGACAACACCCTTCTTATAATGCTTTTTCTTTTTTTTATCATATCTTCCTGTTAGTTCATAGCGATTTAACAGCGATCCGCCTTTTCAATTTCGATATAAAACATTATAGATCATCCGGTTATTAATGCAATCATGCGTTGGACAAAGAGAAAGCTCAATGCTATAATTCAGGCAACATTAGCCTGCTTTCTCATCCTTGGGAAATAATAATACATAAGTTATTTTACATGAACATGAAAATCAAGAAGAAAAAGATATTCGACGTGATAAAATTCATAACCATAAGCATAATATTCCTTAGCTTGATTCTGTCCCTCGTGTTCCCGTTATTCCTGTAAATTTCGCGATCCGCACGCAGCCCGCACTCCGGGCTTTTTTTATTTGCCGCAAAAAACAACTTCTCCTTTTCTCAATATCTTCTTCGAGTTTTGATCTTTTTATTATATATCCAGATTCTTCACCTTCTTGGCATGGGTCTGGATGAACTTCTTTCTCGGCTCGACCTCGCTTCCCATCAATATATCAAATACCGAATCTGCTTCTTCCGCATCCTCAACCGTAACTCTTTTCATCATGCGGGTTTCGGGGTTCATTGTCGTCTCCCAAAGCTGAGTCGGGTTCATTTCTCCAAGACCTTTGTATCTTTGAATGCTTATCCCCTTCATTTCGCCCTCAGTCGCCGCACCATCTGTCATCTCTTCCTCAGAACCCTCAATGGCTTCTTTTTCATTCTGCGCCTCTTCTTTTATCTTGCCTTTTTTGCTGTTTGTTTTTTTCTGATCAAGCTTCAGCCTGAAACCGCTTACCGCAGAATTTTTTTCTTCTTCTGTGAAAACATATTTGAATTCCTTTCCGGCCTGGACTTTGAAAAGAGGCGGCTGGGCGATATAAATATGCCCGCCGGTTACCAATGTTTCGAAATATCTATAGAACAGCGTCAAGAGCAAAGTCCTAATGTGAGCACCGTCAACGTCAGCATCTGTCATTATAATTATCCGATTATATCTCAATCTGGTAATATCATATTGATCCCCAACCCCGACACCCATGGCAATGATCAGATTTTTTATTTCATTTGAGGTCAGCATCCTGTCCAGCCTCGCTTTTTCGACATTAAGTATTTTTCCTCGAAGCGGAAGGATCGCCTGAAATGCCCTATTCCTGCCTTGCTTCGCGCTTCCTCCTGCGCTGTCTCCCTCGACAAGATATAGCTCACAGTTCTCCGCTTTTCTTTCACTGCAATCCGAGAGTTTTCCGGGAAGAGTCATGCCTTCCAGCGCGCCTTTTCTGATGATCGTTTCTCTGGCTGCCCTTGAAGCGGCTCTTGCCTTGGCCGTCAAAATACACTTCCCGAGGATCTCTTTCGCATCATTCGGATTTTCTTCAAGATATGCATCCAGTCCTTCCGACATAACGCTTGCAACGATCGACTTCACATTTGCATTGCCAAGTTTTGCCTTGGTCTGGCCTTCGAATTGAGGATCCCTCAGCTTGATGCTTATCACGGCGGTAAGACCTTCCATAATATCTTCACTGGCCAAGTTTTCATCTTTTTCTTTCAAATACCCTTTCTTCCTTGCAAAAGAATTAAAGGTTCTCGTCAGAGCAGCCTTGAATCCGGCAACATGAGTTCCTCCGTCCACAGTGTGGATGTTGTTGGCAAAGGCAAAAATATGCTCTTTATAGCTATCGTTGTATTGCATTGCAATTTCCGTCATAACGCCTTCTGATTCCTTTTCGACATGAAATGGTATTTCATTTTTTATTTCCTTTCCTTCATTCAACTGCTTCACATAAGAAACAACTCCGCCATCAAAATAAAATGCGTAGGTCTTTCTTTTGTCCTTTCCCTCTCTTGAATCTATGATCTTGATCTTCACGCCCTTAGTAAGATATGCCTGCTGTCTCATTCTTTGGATTATCCTGTCCCACTCATATTTAATTTCCGGAAATATCTCTTTATCAGCCTCAAAAATTATCGTCGTTCCGGTTCCGTTCGCCTTCCCGATCGGCTTCACGATCGCCCTTGGCTTTCCTGCATTATATTCCTGCATCCAAAGCTTCCCCTCTCTTTTCACTTCGGCGCGCATATAGCTTGAAAGAGCATTAACGACGCTTACGCCGACGCCATGAAGACCTCCCGATACCTTGTAACCTTCTCCGCCGAATTTTCCGCCGGCATGAAGAATGGTGAGAACCGTTTCAAGAGTTGATTTTTTTGTCTGCGGATGTTTCTCGACCGGAATGCCTCGTCCGTTGTCCGTTTCCCTGACCCGGTTTCCTTCCATCAGCTCTATTTCGATATTATTGCAATATCCCGCCATCGCTTCGTCGATGGAATTATCGACAACTTCCCAGATCAGATGATGCAGACCGTCAAGTCCGGTTCCTCCGATGTACATTCCCGGCCTTTTTCTTACCGGCGCGAGCCCTTCCAAAACCTGGATCTGTTTTGCGCCATATTCGCTTTTCTTCACCTCGGGTTTTTTTTCTTGTTTTTCAACCATAGTATTTATATAATTTCTTAATATTTATCTGCGAATTAATTTCTTATTTTTCCTCCGATCTTATCAAGCTCTTTCACGACTTTATCCTGCACCGCTTTCGCCTCTTCGTCTTTGAGCGTTCGGTCTTGCGCCTGATAGGTTATCCTGAAGGCAACGCTTTTCTTTCCTTTTTCAAGCCCTTTTCCGCGATAAACGTCAAAAGTCTCGACATTCCTTATCAATGCATTATCGGCTTTCATGATTATTCTTCTTATATCATCCCATTTTATGCTTTCATCGAACACGATCGCAAGATCAAGCTGAACAGAAGGCAGCCGGTTTATTTGCTTATATCTTTTTTCATCTCTGCCCAGACCGACGACATCGACAACATATAGTTCAAAATATGCCGCTCGGCATCCCGCATCAAAAAAATTCAATGTCATCGGATTTATCTCGCCCAGTCTGCCGACAATTTTTCCATCAGCGGCTATTTCTGCGGACCTTCCCTTGTGCCAGAAAGATTCAGGCGATTGTATTTCCTTATAGATCGCTTTTTCGAATCCGAATTTCCGGAGAAGCACATCAACCTTTCCCTTGAGATCATAGAAAAGATCCGTCTTTGCATTCTTATCCGCCAATATCGCAGCAAGCACTTTTCGTTCCTCCGGAAGGTCCTGCCCCGTCATCAGATACTCTCTTCCAACCTCGAATATCCGGAAATTATCCCTATACTTCGAATTTAGGCCCGCATTCTTGATCAATCCGAAGGCCAATGTCGTTCTGAGAAATCTATGGTCATCGCTGAGCGGATTTTGAAGCTCATAGTGATCATCCTTTTTCAGTCCCATTCCGTTTATATCTCTCTCGCTCAGGAATGAATAATTATATGCCTCAGTGAATCCCAGCCCTTCCATTACAAGACGCATCCCTTTCTCAAGGATCATTTCCTTGTCCTGTTTCACTGATCTCATTTGGACATTCGATGGAACTTCCGGAATGTTCTCATATCCGTTGATCCTCGCGATCTCCTCGATGATATCATTAGCCCTTTCGACATCTATCCTGAATGTCGGAACCGTTACTTCCATATTCTCCCCATTCTGCAAAACCGCGAAACCCAATCCCTCCAGGATCTCTTTCGCTTTCTCTTGCGCAATAGATATTCCGAGAAGCTTTTCCACTCTTCCATAATCAAACGATATTTTTTTATTCGAAACAGGCTTCAAATATGCATCAACGATAGGTTCGATCGCTTCTCCGCCGGCCAGTTCTTTCGTTAATGCAATTGCCATCCCGATCGCTTGGAGCGTCAGTTCCGGATCGATCTCGCGTTCAAATCTATACGAAGATTCACTGGAAAGCTTCAGCCGCTGAGATGTTTTTCGGATGTTCACGCCCAGAAAGTTAGCCGACTCGAAAATTATATTCTTCGTCCTGTCACTCACGGCAGTTTCGCTTCCGCCCATCACTCCCGCGATCGCGATCGGCTTTTGCTCATCCGCTATCACAAGATCATTTTCGCTCAGCTCATATTCCTTATCATCCAGTGCCAATATCTTCTCCCCTTTTTTAGCCTTGCGTACGATGATCTTTCCATTCAATTTGTCCGCATCAAAAGCATGCATGGGCTGGCCCAAGTAGAACATAACGTAATTTGTGATATCGACAATGTTGTTTATGGATCTTACGCCGACGCTTTCAAGCCTTTTTTTCAGCCACTTCGGAGACGGCTTTATTTCTATCCCCTTCACAATCGCCGCCGAATATCTCCTGCACAGATCTTCATCTATAATCTCAACCTTCAGTGATTCGCTTGAATTTGAAGTTTCTGTCCTTAACTTTTCATTTTTAATTTTTAACTTTGCATTTGTAAGAGCTCCCGCCTCTCTTGCCACGCCCATATGACTAAGAAGGTCATGCGCGCGATTCGGCAGTATTGCGATCTCAAAAATGGCATCATCAAGCCCCATTGCATCCTTCGCAGGCATTCCTATCTTTGAATCCTTATCGAGAACGATGATCTCGCTGTGCTTGTCGCTAAGTCCGAGTTCATCTTCCGCACAGACCATTCCGCACGAATAGATTCCCCGCACTTTTCTTTTTTCGATCTTCATACCGCATGGAAGCTCGGCGCCAAGCAGTGCGACGGGAACTTTTTGTCCGACATCGATATTCGGCGCTCCGCAGACGATCTCAAGCGGCTCGCCTTCATTCACCTTCACCTTCACAAGATTAAGCTTATCCGCATCCGGATGTTTTTTCTTTTCAAGCACTTCTCCCACAACCACATTTTCAAGGCCCTTTCCCTGAACAGTCAGGCTTTCAACCTCAAAAGAATGCATCGTAAAAAGCTCCGCCAGTTTTTCAGGAGTTACGCTTATATCAACATATTCCTTTAGCCAATTGTATGAAATTTTCATTTTGTTGTCGTTATTCCAATATTTTAATTTTGTCATCCTGAATTTATTTCAGGATCTTTTTAAAATCTACCATAAAAACCAATCGATACAAAGTAAACGTATCAGACGATAGATTCTGAAACAAGTTCAGAATGACAATTCCTAGATTCAGAAACTAAAAAACTACAAGCTATCCTAAAATTGCTCTAGAAATCTCAGATCGCCTGAATGGAATAGTCTTATGTCGTCGATCCCGAATTTTATCATCGCCATTCTCTCCAGTCCGAATCCGAAAGCAAAACCTTCATATTTATCTTCCGGAAACCCAACCGACGTAAATACCTTCTGATTCACTATCCCTGATCCGCCAAGCTCGATCCATCCGGAATTTTTGCAAATTCTGCATCCTTTTTGTCCGCAATATGGACAGCTTACATCCGTCTCAAATCCAGGCTCGACAAAAGGGAAATAACTCGGTCGAAGTCTGACTTTCACATCAGTGCCGAAGAGACCTTTCATAAATTCATGAAGAACCGCTTTGAAACTGGAAACTGTGATCGATCCTGCTTCATCCACCATCAGGCACTCGATCTGATGGAAATTCGATTCATGCGTCGCATCTGAAGCCTCTTTCCTGAACACTCTTCCAGGAGAAACTATGCGAAATGGCGGTTTATTCTTTTCCATAAATCTTATCTGAACAGAAGATGTCTGCGTTCTTGGAACTGCACCGCTTTTCAGCCAGAATGTGTCCTGCATGTCGCGCGCCGGATGATCTTTAGGCATATTCAAAGCATCGAAATTATGGAACTCGTCTTCGATCTCCCTGTCTTCCACGACCAAAAATCCCATCGACTTGAATATCTCCTCGATCGCATATCTCGTCTGAGTCAATGGATGGAGATGCCCTTCTTCCATCTTTGCGCCAGGATATGTGACATCGATCCTTTCTTTTTCTTCCATTTCCCCGAATTCCTTATTCTTTATTTCCGCCTCCCGCTGTTCGATTCCCGCTTCAATCACTTCTCTTATCTCATTCGCCTTTTCTCCGACGCTTTTCTTCTCCTCACCCGGAAGATCTTTCAGATTGCGGAGCACAGCAGTAAGCTCGCTCTTCCTTCCGAGATATTTCACCCTGAAAGCCTCAAGTTCGTCCGAGCTTGCGATCTTTTTCAGATCTTTCAAGGCATTTATTTTTATCTTCTCAAGTTTATTTTTCATCGTATTGTATTAAATTGAATGACAACTTTTTTTCCAATAAGCTAAAAGCTACCGGCTAATAAGCTATACATCGCACGGTATATCTATAAATTCGGCCTTGATCTTGAATCTCTTTTCGATCAGCTTACCCAGATTCTGAATGCCTAATTTTTCCGTATTATAATGTCCGGCGTTTATAAAATTGAATCTTATCTCCTCTATCTTCCGGACAACCTCCTCCCTGATGTCTCCTCCAATAAAGACATCCGCTCCCCGATCAAATGCCTGCTTAAAGTCAACAGATGACCCGCCAGAAATAACAGCGATCTTCTTTACTCTATTCTTTCCATAAGGCAAAACTAAACTTCCGGTTTGCAATCTGTCATTAACGATTTTCACAAATTCAGCAAGATCAACCGCCTCATCAAGTTCTCCGACAAAACCAACATCAAATGGCCTGCACTTTTTCATTCCAAATAATTTACACAGGCTGATATTATTTCCTATCACGGGATGAGCATCCAAAGGAAGATGATACCCTGCAAAATTTATATCATTATGTAATATCTCTTTTATTCTTGCCTTATACAAACCCCCAAGCTGAAGAGGAGAAGGTATATCCCTCAGAAATATTCCATGATGGACAATGATCATTTCTGCCTTCTCTTTTATGGCTTCTCCAATAAGAGCCATGCTCATAGTGACTCCCGTAATAACCTTAGAAACATCTTCTTTTCCCTCTATCTGAAGACCATTATGACAATAATCCTGAAAATCTTTAACCTTCAAATATTCATTCAAATATTCAATTATTTCGTCTCTTTTAACACTCATAACATTATACAACTTTATAAATTATCTCTTTATTGTTCTTTAATTCATTCAAATTCCTCGCGCCGACAAGCATCATCGCTGTCTTGAGTTCCAGTATAAAATTATCCAGATATTCGATGACTTTTTCCGGACTGATGTTTGCGGCTTTGAGAAGCGGCCCTGCCAAACCGACCAGATCCGCGCCAAGCGCAAACGCCTTGCATGCCGTGATCCCGTCATATATGCCTCCGCTTGCTATTATAGGCATTTTTACGGCTTTCCTGCATTGAACAAGGCTCTCTGCGGTTGGGATCCCCCATTCCGAGAACCTGTTTGCGAGCCCGCTGTCGGCTTGTCTGAAACTCTCAACCCTCGTCCAGCTTGTTCCTCCCGCTCCCGCAACATCGATCGCCCGCACTCCGGTTCTTTCCAATATTTTTGCTGTCTTTCCGGATATCCCGAAACCGACCTCTTTAGTGATTACAGGCAAATCCATGAATTTGACGAAATTAGTCAGATTTTGCGTAGAATCAGCGAAATTACGCTCTCCTTCCGCCTGAACCAGCTCTTGCGCAAGATTCAAATGCACAAAAACCCCATCGGCATTTATGCTCTTTATGGCTGACCTAATTTTAGCAAAATTCTCATAATTTTTCAAGTAATCCAGCCCTATGTTTCCCATGTATAGAATGCCCGGCGCAACGCTTCTGATCTCATATGTACAAGCCTGTTTTTTGTCTTTTATCATCGCTTTTTGCGATCCGCAGCTCATTGCAATATTCAACCTGTCAGCGGCAATGGCCAAGTTCGTATTTATCTTTCTTGCCCTCTCGCAACCTCCCGTAATCGAAGAAATGATGATCGGATGATCGATCTTCTTTCCCAAAAAATCGGACGAGATATCTATGTCTTCAAAATTAAAATCAGCTATTGCATTGTGCAAAAGCTCATATTTCTCGAATCCGCTTTTTTTACAAAACCCCGATCCCTCTTTCAAACAGATCTCAATATGATCTTCTTTTCTCTTAGTTATGCTCATGCGTTAATTTCTGCTCATGAAATAAAACTCCAAAAGGCTTATGCCGAATATAAATAACGCCGCATTATATGTATTCAAAAGTTCGATGCTTTTCAAAAAAAGCATCCCAACGAACATAAAAGACAACAAGACTCCTTCCCTGAATGAGATTCCAACTTGAGAAAATTCCGCTTTATTCAACACGATCTTTCTTCTTGCCCAAAAACCCAGGAACGAGAACAGACCAGAAAGAGCAAAGAATAGGCTCAGATAAAAAACAACTAGTCCGGGAAAACCGGTGTTATTCGGATCCACATTCAGAACGATCAGAGCCCATGCAACAAAGCAAATGATCGTGCTCAGAACGTTCAACGTTAAATATGTCCGCAGAGTCATTGAGTTGGATTATTCGCTTCTTATATCATAAATATTAGCTCATTTTGGCCAAAACCGCAATATATGTGAATATTAAAGCTCGACCCTTGCATATTTAATAAAACTACTTTATAATTTACTAGTAACAGCTTTTTACGTGCAAATCGGATGTTTGCCGGAAAATATTATCGCGGGGTAGAGCAGCGGCAGCTCGCAAGGCCCATAACCTTGAGGACGCAGGTTCGAATCCTGCCCCCGCAACAAATGCAATGTAAAATTTAAACGTCAAAAATGAAAAATTAAGGTGTTCGCCTTTGGCGAACTCCAAAATTTTGATCTTTGATATTTGCATTTTTAAGTATTTGCCAGGGTAGCTCAGTTGGCTAGAGCGTGGGACTCATAAGCCCGAGGTCGTGGGTTCGATCCCCACTCCTGGCACAAAGGCATTAATTTCAAATTTTAAATTTACAATTTTAATTGAATTTTTAATGACAAAATTTTTAATGTAAATTAGAAATTAATTAATTTAAAATTTAATGAAAATTGAAAATTAGAAATTGAAAATTCAAGGTCTTGCTATAGTATATTGCTTTTATTAATATTTTGTGTTATAAGTTATTTGTTATAAGTTATACGTTTATACGGGGGCGTAGCTCAGTTGGTTAGATCCGCCGGTTGGCGGACTGTCCCGCAGCAGGCCCTTTGAGAAAGAGATATTTGAAATTTATATACGGGGGCGTAGCTCAGTTGGTTAGAGCGACTGCCTGTCACGCAGTAGGTCACCGGTTCGAGCCCGGCCGTCCCCGCAAAAAATAGATATTTTGAATAAACATACCTTAGGGGTGTGTTTTATGATGCTCGAACTCGAACGGGAAGGGGTCGGGAAACGGTAGTTTCCCGCTTGGGGTGACCGATCCGCCAACCGGCGGAGAGGACCAGAGGGCGGAAGCCCTATGAATCGCAGTCCCGAGGATTCGGGACGAGCAGTGAGATGCCCGGCCGTCCCCGCCTTCGCCTCGCTGAAGCTCGGCTATGGCGCGGTAATACCCGCCAATCGCCGAGCAAAAGCGGGACTTTTTAGAACATTAGTTTCTACAATAAAACATACCATCATGGTATGTTTTTTGTTTAAAGCTCAAAAAGAGAGTTCACACACATCAAAAAACATCCCCGCACGGTGCGGGGATGTTCTGAACGTCTTATGGAGTTGTCTCGTCCCACTTGAGGGTACTTAGAACGGGTACTGTATTGGAATCAGTATATATAGGGGAGTTGTTCACAGCTCTTACTCTATAGAATGCAAATCCCGGAAGCGGATCATTATCCATGCATATCCTGTTATCGGAATCAACCGGGAAATCCGCGACATTCAGGCATATGACTTCTGCCGAACTGAAATCCGAATTATCATCCCTGTAGACCGTATATACCGGCGGTCCGCCTTTTACAGAATACTCTGCCGCAGACCAATCCAACCTTACCCTATTCGGAAGATTTTCATAATCAAGCATAAAGTCTCCCGGAGGAGCGATCGGAACATAAACGGGAGATATGATATTTGAACTCGTCGTGCCTGCCGCATTCACTGCCCTGATCTGATATTCATAGGTCGTATCCTCCTGGGCTGTCAGATCATTGAATGTAACAAAACCTGTTGGAGGAGGATCCTCATAATCGGTTCCCGAGACCATCGAATCCAAAGGCGTTGAATAGGCTGCCGTCGCTTTATTGATGAACAGGCCGAACAGGTCATCCATCTTTTCGCCCATGCCCACATAAGCAAACTCCGAATCACCCTGGAGCCTTCTGAATATCTCATATGAAGTTTCATTCTGCGTATCGCTCCATTTGATCTCAACATTACCGCCCGCACTCAAGGTGTAGCTTGCGGAAACAAGAGAAAGGAATGGCGGATAAAAAGGCGGAATATTCAGACAATCGCAAGATGTTGTCTGCAAGCTGGGATCCGATTCCACCGAATTATCAACGCCCGAGCCCACAGCTTCCACTTTATATACATAATTCTCCACACTGTTTATATTGCCGTCAATATAGGTTCTGGCCAGATACGGCATATTCTCCCTGATCTTGCTGAAATTTGTTTCGCCTGCCGACACATTCTTTCTCAAAATATTATACGAGAAGGTCTTGCTTTCGTCATAGGGCGCCCAATTGATCTGCATACGCGATGAAGAACCCGCGCATATCGGCAACACGGTGTTATCGGTATTGCCCGGCAAAGCTCCGCCGCATACATATCCGGAATCCCTGCTGATCACGGGTTTTGCGGGAACATCAAAGCACTCCATGGCAATGGCTGTCTTTTCTTCGGAAAATGCGACGCTGCTGCTTCCATGCGCCTCAATATAATAATCATAGCTGGCGCTGCTTTCAACATTCAGGTCGATATATGAAGTCAAAGTTGTCCCCGGACAATTAATACATGTATATGCCGCAAACGGCTCGCTGGTGCGCTTTTTATATATGGTCCAATAGGATGTGTTCGGATCCGGCAGCCACGAAAGCGCTATCTGCGTTCCCGAAACATCACAACCCGGAGTCAGGATCAGATTCGCCTGAACCGGCGAACAATCCGGCGCAATAATGGAAACTTCATTCGACATAGCGCTCTCATTTCCGATCCCCATCGCCTTCACCGCATATTTATAGTTTTTATTCGATTCCAGAGGAAGAGAACTTAGTATATTCGGAGAATCAGACTGTCTTTCGGGACCATTGATCAATGTTCCGTCGGAACCATTCCCGGAATTGTCATATGCCGCTACTCCCGCTTTTTCATCAAAATGCCAGACACCGGCCAGGCCAAGTTCGTTTTTATAGATAGCATTATATTGCTCCGCAATTTCTATTCCACTTAAACTTCTTCCGTAGATGCGGACCTCGTCGATCGATCCGTCAAAAAGCTCATGCCACTGCGGTGACCCGCCCTGGCGCGCGCCGATCGTTACCGGCGCATCGCTCAATATCGTATTGCTTAATGAATTTTCATCGATTGTAACACCAAGAGAGATCCCGTCTTCATATATCCTTACGCCACTTGCCAGACTGGAACCGTCATAAGTGATCACGTAATGGTGCCAACCGCCATCATTCAGCATGCTTGGCGATGTAGTGCTCACCGTGATAGCGTTTGAAGACCAAGTATTGACCATCATGAAAGATATGGTTCCAGCCCTCACCTGCGAGGTTGGAAAATAGTAATTCGTTATCAGATGCCATCCTCTATACGGACTGTAATCCGACGCCTTTGTGATCACTTCCTGAATTCCGGTACTTGATGCATCCGGCTTAAGCCAAGCTGTGATCGAAAATGCTCGATCTCGCTCAAAATCAAAGTTTGATTCATTCGCGATTGCCGCATAATCATCCGATCCATCAAACTGCAGGCTCCTCGACCCGCCATCGGTTATTGGCGACCTGACGGAAAAATAGACGGATTGCAGAGAATCTGAGACATTATTTCGATATAAATTATAAGAATAAGCATTAGCACTTGCCGTCCAGGACAGATCCGCATATGGCACGTTCAGATCGCAATAAGTACTGCCGAGAGCCAGAGTAGAAACGTCAGGAACTCCGCAGAACAATGTCGTCACCGACCTCGAGCTCGAAAAGGATGTGAGGGCGGTGGGCCCTATTGCTTTTATCCAATAGTAATATGTCCAAAGATCCTGAAGTCCCGCCGAACTGTCCGTCCATGCCCTGGAATTGAATTCAGCAAGATCGGAAGGAATGGTTTTGTCCAAAGCCTTAACTAGCAATGCCGAACCCATGTTATCGATCGTATTGCGATATATCTCATATTTTTGGGTGCCGGAAGGAAAATCATCCGACCACGAGATCATATTATAGGGATCATTTGTACTGCAATTGGAGTAAATTGGGTCAATAACCGGCGTGAAAGGAACGCAATAATTGCCGATGCCGATCAAGGCAACATTGGAACCTGCTCCCTCACCTGCGTCATTTTCCGCTTTGACGACATAGGAATAGGCAGTGTTGACCGCTATACCCATATCATCATAGGAATTTGTCGTTCTGCTCGTCAGATAGGATCCATCTCGATAAATGTTATAAGAAGTGGCGTTTGGAACATTGTCCCACCCGAGAGCCGCATAGGGGTTCGAGCCAGAACATGCAAAAGATGCGTTCAGACTTGCTACCGGCGGCATTGCCTCACAGGAAAAGGTCTCTGTGGCTCCCGCAGAGAAAGAGAGTAAGCCCGTCGGACCGTTTGCCTTAATCCAATAGAGATATTCGGTTAACGGCAAGAGCGGCCCATTATCCGTCCATGTCAGAGTATTTTTGCCGACTGTCTGCAATAGCGCTGCCGAATCGATTGAAACGATCCGGACATTATCTATCCAAGCCCTATCGCTTCCGCCGATCGTACTGTCATCTTTGGCATAAACCCAGCGAAAACTGTGCGCTCCTGCCGAGATAGGCACGATCATTTCCGCGAAAGATGCCATGGACGTTCCGCTTATCCTGTTCCTGTATCCGGTAGCTCTTGTGCACCCATCATTGTCCAGGCAAAAAAGAAGAAAATCATAACTATCTTCAGAACTGACTTTCCAATGGAACCTTAATGCGGATGGGCTGGAGACCGTGATGTCATAATCAATAAAAGCGGATTGACTGTTTCCAATTGCACCACTGGCGGCCGAAGCCGATCCATCGCTTGAGGCCGACGTATCCCTGAACCAATTCGCATCTCCTCCGGTCGTCCATCCGGGAGGCGTAAAAGTTACGCTTTCAAAATTAGAGATTGAGACGCTGCCGGTGCTTCTATAAATTTCAAAATTATTGGTATTATCGGGCGTTGCATCCGTCCATGAGACAGTATTCTTCGACTGATCGCTTTCGCAAACCGTTACGATCGGATCAATAGCCGGCACCGACGGCGTGCAATAGTGTCCAGCCGCGATCGAAATGACATTTGAATCCGCCCCTTGTCCGAAAGGGCTTCTGCCTCTGACGGTGTATCCATACGCAGTATTGACATCAATAGTATAATCATCGTGAGTAAGGGTTGTTACATTTGTCAAAAATATCCCGTTCCTATATACGTCATAAGAAGTCGCATGTCCGATCGAAAGCCAAGACATATGCGCATACGGGTTCGAAGGGGGCGTTCCGGAACATTGGAATGAACCTATCAGAGTGTTTGTGGACTCGGGAGGTCCGCAAAAAAGATTCACAATATTCGTAGCATCGGAAAGGGTCGTATAATTCATTGGGGCCGGCCCGATAGACTGGACCCAATAGTAATATGTCGCCTCATCTTCCAGCCGGGGACTTGAAGGATTGTCGATAATTGTTCTGGCACCAAAGGCAGCAGGTTGGGTCGCCTTGTCAATAGTTTTGATCAAAACAGTCCCGGCATCCACAAAATTATTTGTCGTTCCTCTGTATATCTTATATATTGCCGTGTTCGGATATGTTTCACCGGTCCAACTTATATTATTGGCGGGATTTCCACCCGAACAACCCGCGCCTAAACTGACTACCGGCTTTTGCGGAGTACAATATTTTCCAAGCGAGATCGATGCGATGCTTGAATCAGAACTCTCCCCTCCCGAATTCTTTGCTCTCACCGTATAGTCATAAAGCGTATTGACAGTGACCGTGGTGTCTTCATGCGTCAAAACTGTTTCATTCACCAAAAATAATCCATTGCGATAGATATCATATGAAGCCGCGCCGGGAACGGCATTCCAGCTTAGCGACACCCTGGGAGTCGAAGCAGGCGTACCGGTGCATGAAAAAGCGGCAGTTAATCCCGTAGGGGCAGACAAAACAGCGCAATAAACCGTTGTAACAACACGATTGGCAGACTGGCTGCTTGCACTGCTCGGACTGATTGATTTGATATAATACGTGTAATTAGTTGAATCGCTGAGTCCCGCCCCGGCATTATCATCCGTCCATTTTCTTAGATCCGGATCTATGCTTTGGGCGGCAGTTCTGACCAAAACGCCATTCCGATAGATCTCATAAGTTGAAGTATCAATCGCATACGGCCATGAAATATCCACTACCGCTTTGTTCGAACTGCATAGCGGAGACAAGACCAGATTTGATCTTTGAGGCGGACATTCCGGCGTTAAAAATGGAGATATCGTATTTGAACTGGCGCTGCCGCCGGAACTGAATGCATCCACCCTCCAGCTGTAATTTGTCTTTGAGAGAAGACCGCTTCCCCATGCCGGATCATCGCTGTCCGCTCCGGCAGCGCTTCCCAATGTCGCATTTCTGCCATAGTTCGAACTATCCGATGCGATCTGCCCGCCTCCTTCATCGAAATACCACAAACCGACCAGATCCGCTTCGTTGGCATAAACTCCATTCTTGTGCTCCGCCACTTCCGTTGAAGAAAGGGCGCGCCTATAGATCCTTACTTCTCCGACAGAACCATTGAAATAATACGGATTATAGCTTCTTCCGATCTCAAGGGCTTTTGTCGGATTGCTCAATGTATTGATCGTTCCATTGTATTCGCCTGCACTGGATCCATTCACCCACGCCTCAAGATGATTGGTTTTTTTTATTCCCACAATATGCGTCCAGCCCCAGGTTTCATAAAGAGGAAGTGAAACCGCCTTATATCCGGAGCTATCTTTTACTCCGAATGAATATCTGTTACTGGGAGAATATGCCTCTGAAATAAAATATCCGGTCGAACCCCATCCGCCCTTATTGACTATCCCTCTGCCATAAGTGCCGCCATCGGCTTTTGCCCAAACTTCAACCGTAAAATCATTTGTGGTCATGTCCAGATCGGCGGAAGTGCCTGCATTCACGTAATCATCGGATCCGTCAAAATTCAGAATATTTCCGTGTCCGACATCGCCAAAGGGCGATATTACGCCATTGATCGTGGCAGGAGAAGACACAGAACGCAAAAGGTCATATGAAGTGGCATTGGCGCTGTTTGTCCAATCCAATTGCACTTTCGGATATGGGCCTTGGCAGCTTGCACTTGGAGGATCGGTCAGGATGAAGGGTCCGGGAGGCGAGCAATTGCTCGTCGTTACCGGCTGATAGACGGAAGATGCCTCCTGGCCGGCATTGTAACCCGCCGCCACAACCTTATATTTATAAGTTGTTGTGATAAGCAAAGGATTCGGATCGATGATCGAATATGTCCCTCCGACCGGAACAGTCGCAATTGGAAGTCCCAGATCCTCTCTGAAAACTTTAAAGTTTTGGGTGTTTGCATCATCCGAAATCCAGCTGATAGTTACTTTCGGGTTTCCGCCGGAACAAGAATCCAGCAGACTGACAACCGGTAAAGTTGGGAGACAGGAATCCGTTGTTATGGACTGCACAGCGGAATATCCCCGCGCGACACCCGGATCGCCATTGGCAATGACCTGATAATAATAAGCGGTAGATGGATTCAGACTGTCGGTGTCATTCCAAGAATATGTGGTATTGCCCACGGTGGCTTTCGTTGCCATACCGGCCTCAGACAACCCTCTTTTTATTTCATAGTTGATCGTGTTGCTTGTTGAAGACCATGAAAGACCAACCTTCGGATTGCCAAGCACGCACGATCCGGCAATAGAAAGAATGGGGGCATTTGGCGGAATACAATTCGATGCATTAATGGTCTCAGCCATGCTCGGAGCGGTCTGAGTCCCTTCCCTGCCGTTTGCAATGACGTAGTAGGTATATTCGGACCCCGCCTCGACTCCGGAATCGATATATGTCGTATTTGTCAGATTAAGAAGAGATGTGCCATTCCTATAAAGAGTATAATAGATCACGTTTTCCGAAGACGTCCAGCTGAGCCTTATCCTGGAATCCCCGCTGGCGCAGAAGACCTCGGGACTGTTCAGGACCGGAGTGGGAGACGGTGGAACTATCGTGGCGCAATTAATGCTCTGGCTCACCGTATTGGAAGTGAAATTCGGATAACCGGTGACTCCGGCAACAACCTTATAATTCTGAGTACAGTTCGCCCCCGGACAATCGTCGGGGCTTAAATAGTCCACGAAAGAATTCGTACCGCTGCCGTACTGCCCCAAAAAAGATGTATCGTTTCTGAATAAATTATAAAAATCGGAATTCATTATCTTCGTCCAGCTGACATGCATCTCGGGATTTCCGGAGGCATCGCACATGCCGCTTGAACTGGCAAATGGCGAACAATAATAATTGGCTGTTTGTTTTGACAGTGAATTTTTTGCAACTTCCTCAAGATCCTTTATCCAGACCGCCTTGATGAAATAATCCATGTTTCCGCTCTGCCAATAATTCAGAGGCATACTTCCCACAAGACTATCATCGTATGTCGTAGTGGCGGCATCAACGCTCATTAACAAAGAATAATCCGGATCGCTTGGGGTTTTGCGGTATATTTCATATCTTGCCGCTCCCATCAGGCTGTTCCAGGATAAGCTTATTTTTTGCCCTCCCGGAGCACTGCTATTGCAGCTTGTATTTGAACTCAATATTACAGGACAAGCCCTTGCCTCGATCGAAACGCTTGCCGAATTTTTTTTCGTTCCATCCTGCCAATTCGCCCGCACGGAATATGAATATGAATTGGTTCCGATGATATTCGGACCGTCGTCATAAACATGGTCCGTTGTCTCGCCAATCTTCACGAACTCCGCTTCTTCGAGTGTGTCATTCTTCCTCAGGATCTCATATTTCAGGATATTCCCCGTTGCAGTGCTCCAGGTCAGACTATTGTGCGGACCATTGGCCTTGCACTCTGCATCCATCTCGGAAAAAACAGCTGCACAATAATTGGCTCCCGATGTCTTTTCGTTGGAAAAGATATCTCCGGATTTAACAGCTTTTATTTTGTAATGATAGCTTTTATCGCTTAAAGCGGAATTGTCAGTGTAGGACAAGGCTTCTGTATTTCCGATCTCCGAATAATTGATCTCGCTGGACAGTTTTCTCATAACATAGTACGTCGGATTTCCGGGAATATCCGATGACCATGAAAGATCCACCACTCTTTTCGCATCAAGACAATCTTGGAGAGGTTCATTCTGGGTGATTGTCGAAGCAAAGGATGTCGGGACGAAAATAAAAAACAGCATAAAACCGATCAGACCTATAAACAAGATTCTTAACTTTGTGAAATCATATATCAAATGCATTTTTATCATATGGTTCTTTCGAAAATATTATAAAGAAGATTTTACTACTATTTTAGCTGCCAAAAAATCGTCCGCTTTGCTTATATCGGAACTGGAAATAGCCTCGATATAATCCCCCGGTTTCAAATCGCTAAGCCGTATATTTTTTTCTACGGGAGTGCGATTGACAAAAGTCAGACTGCTCACCTTGGTTTGAGGATTCACGATCGCCTTTCTTTCTTCCTCGCGGACCGTACGCACACCCTCTTCATCGACATTGTACATCTCGGCATTGAAAACAATCGTATTGCCGTCGATTTTCGTTATTTTACCGGAAAGATTATAGATAATTTTCGGAACGATAATCCTTTCCTGCTCCGGTATCGGCTTTATGTCCGATCTTTCAACTACCGGTTCCTCGGTTGTTCCGCCCTCTTTTTGACGCAATCCCAAACCTATTGCGACCGCCACAACCAAAACCATCAATACGATGATCAAAATGTTCTTCGGGACAATGGGCGGAGTTGCCGCATTTTCTGTTGAATCCATATTTTTATATTATTTTATTTTTTTAACGGTCCGAAATTTTTTTATGGAGAATAACTCAGTTCGATCGCCCTGTTCACATTGCGATAGCTTCCTCTGACCTTTATCACGTTTCCTATCACAACGATCCTATAAGAGCCATCCCCGACGGTTACCACTTCATTGTTAGGCGGAGTGTCCGCATCAGTACAATCATTATCATTTATGCATTTGGCAAGATAATCCATGCTCTGATATGCTCCATAAGTGGCGGTTAGGGGACTGCTGATCTGAAGCTTAAGTTCATAAAGAAATCTTTCGACGCCGGTGTCCGCCAGATAAAATGACTCAACGGAATTTTGCGCATCTATCAATGCCCTCCTTTCCCCCACTCCCCTGTTCATTGTATATAGGCCTAAATAAAGCAAAAAAGCGCTAATGGAAACAGCCACGAACAAAGCCACTTGTCCCTTTCTATTCAAATTTATCTTTTTGGTTGGCATTTTGTTTTTGAAAATCTTAGCTCTTTATGATCATTAATAAACCCTAGGAACAACGGATGTCTGCAATTTAATCGTGACGCTGGGATCCCTCGAACTTTCCAGTTCAAGCAGAATGGTAATGATCGGCTGTTCCGCCGGAGATGCAACCAGATCGCCATTTGAATAAAAATGCAAATTGGTCACTTTTATATTCGGAGAGCTTATTGGGACAAAACTCCCGTCATAACCCACCGAAACAGCGACAGCGCTCGCACCGCTCGCGCAAACCCCGGACGAATCCGCCTGGCAATAGACCGCACTCTTGCTTTCGTGATTGGTGAAATTTATCCTTGGCCCAGGATTCGGAGTTCCGCTGTCATCGTAATTCCTTATTCGCATATCATCGATCTTATTCGCCATCCTGATCTCCCGGCCCATTCTTTCCAAAAGAAAACTTGCTTCATTATTGACCAGATTCATCTCGCTTGCGCGCGCCTGAGACTTTATTCCGCTTATGAAAAGCCCCATCGTAAAAACTATGACAAGCGAAAACAGCCCGAGTGCCACCATGGTTTCAAGAAGCGTCATTCCTTTTTGGTCAAGTTCATGCATCTGGGTTAATTTATCTGAGATCATTAAGATATGACGTCAATGAATACAGTTCTTTTCCGCCTCGTTCCACTTTTACCGTTGCCTTCATGACGCCTACAGCAGGATAGCTTATATTAACATACCGCTGAAAACCCGAATTATGCCATTCGCCGGACGACGTAATTTCCGTATCATATTCACACTGAATATATCCATTGATTTCTTTGGTCAATACCTGCATGCTTTGCGCGGTTTTATCCTTCAACTCAAACCCGTCCGTTATCTTTGCATTCTTGCACTGCCCATAGTTACTGGAATTTATCACCACAATGACCTTGTCTCCCTCCAAGAGCGCATCTGTGAGCGGAAAGTTAGCGTCATCGTCCCTTATCTTTCTCATTATTTCCATCCCATCCTGTGCAAGATAAACAGCATTAAGCCTTGCTTCAATATCTATTTCGTCTCTCAGTGATGACGTAAGTATGTTCACGATTGGTATGACACTGATCATGATCACCGAAATGCTTACCGCGATCTCCAGCAATCCGAATCCTTTTTTGTTTTTTATTATTTTTCCGATCATTGATTTATTTTATCTGGCCCTGAGAATTAACCGTAACGGTCCTGCAGAACGTCGGACAGCCTTCGGGACTTCTCAATATTTTGACCTCCAGGGTTGCCCCGCTGCCCTGCAGTGTTCCATTAAATGTCATATTCACCTTCCCGTAAGGCGGCCCAAACAGAATATCCGCATTCGGAAGATCAGAGACACCGTTCAGAGTTTCGATCGTAACACTTGGAGAAAGAACTATTGTTTCGACGATCTGGTCTTCGCCGGAAACATAAGCCTTGTTCAATACTGATGGAGAATTAAGAAATATGATATAGCCGGCGCCATCCCTTTCGAAATGGATCCCGTATCCGCCGGATATGTCATAATCCTCGAATTTCTTTATATTTATCGAATAATTTTGAACTCTTCTTATGTCATCCGAAATCTTTTGGATCGCGAACTGCATCTCCTTGGTTTTTTTCTGGGAATTATAGTTATTCATGACCACAACCGACATTATCGAAATTATGACGATAACAAGCATCATCTCCAGCAACGTAAAACCATTCGAATTCCTCAGGGTAAACTCTTTTTTGTTTAATTTCGGATCTGACATATTTTTTGTTTCAACTTAATGTGCTGGTCATTCCATAGATCGGCTGCAAGATCGACAATATGAATATCAGCACGCCGATCCCAAGAACAAATATCAAAACCGGTTCGATAAGCGCCATTATGCCTTCGATCGCAAGATCGATTTCTTTCTCATAGAAAGAAGATATATCCTGAAGTATCTTGCCGAACTGCCCGGACTTTTCTCCGATCCTCATCATTTTCGAAACCACAACGGGGAAATTATCGCTTCTTTCAAAAACATAAGATACTGACCCGCCGATCTTAACCTCATCGATACTGCTGAAGATCAATTCCTTGTATACATTATTCCCCACGATATTTCCGGTGATCTTGAGCGCATCAGTTATGGGTATTCCGCTTGCGATAAGCATGGACAGATTTCCCGCAAATCTTGAAACATAGACTTTTTGCAATATGGTTTTTATTTTGGGAATTTTCAAGATCATGGCATCAAATATTTTTTTTCCATTGGGCGTGGATATATAGCTCTTCAAAAGATAAGCAAAACTAATGGAAAGGACAATGATCACAACAAGATAGTCCTGGAAGAACTTCGACAAGCTGATCAGAGCCTTCGTTGTGAACGGAAGCTCCTGTCCGGCTTTGTCGAACACTGAAACCAATTGAGGCATTACAAACACCATTACGCCGACACCGACAACTCCGAATCCCGCGATCACAACAACGGGATATATCATTGCATTCTTTAGTTTTGCGTTCAAATAGCTTTGCTTGTCCATATATGTCGAAAGGTGCACGAATGTTTCCTGCAATTTTCCCGAAGCTTCGCCCGCCCTGACGATATTGATATAAAAATCCGAAAAAAGATTCGGAGACTCCGCAAGCGCCGATGAAAAAGGCATGCCGTCATCCACTTTGCTCGCTATGCTGTATATCTGCTCTTTGAAATATTCATTCTCCTCCTGCCCATAGAGTATTCTGAGCGCTTCGACGAGAGGTATGCCGGATTCAAGCATAACAGCCAGCTCTTTCGAGAACATGATTATTTTCTCTCTTTTGACCTTATGAAGGAACGAGAACATTTTCCCGAGCGAAAGGTATTCCCTGACAGGCTTTATCGAAACAATAACGAGCTTATGCCTCTGCAGGATCTCAATGGCTTTTTCCTGGGTGGTGGCCTCGATCTTCCCCTCCTGCTGGTTCCCGCTGATCGTGATCGCCTTGAATTGAAATTTCATATTTATATGATTATTCCGCTTTAAGCGCTATATACTATATTATAATAAATTTACGTCAATTGTTCAACTTTTTCACCGCTGCATCCCTGATCTTATTGAAATTTTTCGCCACAATATATGCTATGACAATGAATATAACAAAAATCGCAGCTATCATGCCCGCCAATTTACTCTCCTTTTCGCCAATGATCTTTCTCTCGATCTTCACGGCAAGCTTCCCCTCATACGCATCGATTATTTTATCATCAGCTTTAATAACAGCTCTTACGTTCAGCGAGTTATCGTCCACAGGAACGCTCGAAACGACCTCAACCTCGAAATTGCCGCTTCTTATCTCGATCGGCCGGCTTTGCGTTTCCAGCGTTTGAAAAGTTCTGTCTTTCAGTTCGATGGTCAGCTGCGCATTCCTCGTCTCCCCCGCAGGAACAGACCCTTCGATTCCGATAATCAGTTTATTTTCCTTTCCGGGATAATACAATCCGTCCTTCGTTTCTATGTTCGATATCTTCGCATCCTTGTTTATAATCTTCCAGCTGAAACTTTCTATGCTGGATATGTTTTCTCCTTGATAAAGAAACTCCATTTCGGCGGCATAAACACCTTGCTGGCCGAGCTTCGGCATATCAACCCTGAACTTATCGTTCTTCCTGGAAAGCAATTCAACCTCGCTTCCAAAAAATTGATCCGACTCCGTCTTGGAAGGATCAATCCTCCACAAAGTTATTCTTGGAACCAAAACTACGCTGATATCATTGGGATTATAAACATCCGCTTCGATCTCGGGAACATCTTCCGGATAATATTCTGGGATCTCTTTTACATCCAGCGCCTCTCCGTCCTTCAGGATATAGCTATTAGTCACGTTTACAAAAAAATTGTTCCCTTCTATTGATATCTCTTTTTCCTCCCAATTCAAAGCGAATCCGTCTTCCGAATATAACTGGATCTTCAGGACATATTCTCCAGTCCTGATATTGACCGGCAATCCGTATTCGATCTCTTGAATTATGTTTTTTTCCGGCTGGACCTGCTCCTTGACTTGAAACGTAACCCGATCAAAAATCTTTCCGTCTTGGATCAAGGTAATTTCATAGCTCAGATCGGAACCTCCTTCAGAATTGTTCTGGATCAAAAAATTCCCCCTGACGATATCGCTATTTTTATATTCCGCTGACTCAAGTTTCAGTTCATTGATCGTGATATCGTTTCCGGCAGTTGCATATGCGAAAAAAAACGGTACAAAAAAACAGATTACGGAAAGAACCGATGGTATTATTTTTATTTTGTGGAATTCGATATTCATAACGTTAGGCCGCATGGCGTTCTCGAAAGCGTACGGCGTTCTTTCAAAACTAAATTTGAGCGGCAAAGCTTTTAATCTTCCGGACAAACAGCTGCGACTGTGCTCAAGGCTCCGGCGTTGCTTACTGTGAGTCTGTGGCAAGCTCCATCCGGAGATCTCATTATTAACCCCTTGCCCAATGTGCTGATCGAAACATCCCCGTCTGCCGTTATCAGCATTCTGTCACCATTGACGCCGCCGCTATCTGTAGTAATAAATCTATACTTATCGCTCGAAGGCCCGGCTACTGCAGGGCTCATGTTAAAGACAACATCGCCACCCGATCCGGGCCAAATTGGATAATCCGCGGACGTTCTGGCGATCAGAAATTCTCCGGCATCAGTACTGAATCTGATCCTAGTCTTCGCGCCCGAATTATTAGTGTTTTTGATCATGATGCTGCTGTCATCCGCTCCGGTTAAATTTGATTCAATTTGCAGCCTGTCAGTTGGGCTTGATGTACCTATGCCCACCTTGCCATTCTCGTGAACTTTGAATATCGAATTAGTCGCCTGATCCTCTATATTCAAGTAAGCGAAACCCATGGCCGCATCTCTTTTTATATGTAGACCTTCCGTCGCGACAGCGCTTGACATCTTGACATCCAAAGTCGCATTCGGACGCACACCACTTGTGAAAGATCCTGCTCCGATCCTGCGATACTCGGAATCGATCGTCATTGCCAAAGGTCCGTCCGTAGATCCACCGATGCTTTGATTGCCGAAAATCATGAGATTGTTTTTTCCTGCCACATCAATGTGTCTGAAAGCAAAAACGGAATCCACCCCCCCTCCCACGATCACATCAGCACTGGGCATAGAGAGTCCGGCATAATTCGGCGGTGTTTCAGCGCCTTCCGTCGTTCCGCTGATTTTCAAACTTCCATTGACTTCAAGAGTTGATTTGGGATCCATTGTCCCGATGCCGACATTGCCGTTATTTTTTATGGTCATCCGCTCAACAGGCGCATCTGTTCCGTCAAGTGTGGTTGAAAACATCAATCTGCCCGGCACATCATTGTTCCCGGTCGCGCCATCAATCTGAGCTTGTATTGATGCGCTTGCCCGGCCGCCGGAATTTGGCCATTCGTCGCCGTCATATGCCTTGAATCGAATACCTCCAATATAATCTCCATTTTGAACTGTAGCCGGAATTCCCGGGCCCGCTCCTTCTCTTGCCCGATAAATATCATAATCCGGTCCGGACGTTCCAACTGCACTGTTTATTTCATAATGCGCAACATCTCCTCCGCCGATCGTGAGCTTTTCTTTTGGAGCCGAAGCTGGAAATAAAGTCCCTATACCCACGCTCCCCGAATTGCTGTTATACATGTCCGTTCCGCTAAGAGTCCACTGTCCGCCTGCACCGCCGCTAATGCAATCCGTCCAAGTCCCATTTTGGTAGCACTGAAATTTATTAGACGTTGAGTCATAATACATCGTCCCGTTTGAAGGTGCAGCGGGCACAGCGGATGGTCTCATTTTTATAGCACCATTCACATCGAGTTTCTGGCTCGGATCAGGCGCGCCGATTCCGACATTGCCGAAGTCGGGGTTAAGGATCAAATTAAGACCCGGCCCGCTCAGGGCGCCGCTATTATCAAACTGTCCAGACTGAATACTGCCGAATGAATCATCGTTCTTTGCTCCCAATGTTAATCCGTATCCGAAAGATCCTACGCCATTGGCTTTATTATTATAGAATGCAGCCGTGTGCATAGTCGGACCCGTGGCATTTCCATGAACAGAAAGCATCCTGTCGGTTGTGTTTTGCGCAGCACCACCATCTGAAACTTCGAGCTTGGATCCTGGAGCTAGCGTCCCAATTCCGACTCTGGCGTTTCTTGTGTCTATGACCATGGTATTTGGTGTGCCTACATTCTCCTTGTGATTTCCGAAAATAAACATGCTGCTGGGCTTGGTAGCGATATCTTCTTGCCTGAATTTGAATATTCCATCAGTCCCGCCTCCGAGAAGCATATCCATATTGGGAATATATATGCCTCCTATGCCTTCATAATCGCTTAAGAAACTGACCGAGCCGCTCGTAGTCAATGCACCTGTGGTCTTTATGCCATTAGGATGTATGATATATTTAAAATTTCCATTCCAATTCGCTTTCTGGTCTATCCTAACTTGAGTAACAGGAGGAACACCTATCAAAGATGTCACCGTACGAACATCATCATAGGGAGTCGCTCCGCCGAAGTGGAAAATCAATTGACTGACACCCGGGACCATGTTGTTGAAATTGTCGCCTGATATCGTCACGGTGTCCGTATATCCGCCAGTGCTGATTGTTGCCGCTCCGCCATCCACAGCCGCATCACCGATCACGTCCAGTTTTGAGTCCGGTGTCAGCGTTCCGATCCCCACATTGCCGGCAGCAACGGAAAGCCCGTTCGGCCAGCCTGCCGTGTTCAAGATGAGCCCTCCTCCCTTGGTCTGTCCGGCATTGCCTACATTAAGCGGAGCATCGCATCCGGGATATCCAGCCGGACAATCGGGAGGATCGGCGGGAGCGGGAGACCAGGCGATGACCGTATAGCCAAACGCCATAATGCATATGGCAACGCTAAGAAGAACGGAAGCTATTCTTGTTTTTTCAAAATTTTTTTTCACGATTGGCATAGTGTTTATTTAAAATTATTATAATGGACTATCTATTGGTTCCATAGGAATCAAGTATTTCCTTCGGGATCACTACTTCATTTTTGGGGTCCGGTGCGACCGCGCCATCAGGACCATATGCCTCCAGCACTTCTTTAGACGGAACGATCTCCGGTTTCTTTTTTAATGATTCATCGTCAGATGGTCCATAGCTGTCATACACATCCCGCATAGTTCTTTTAGGCTGATCCGGCTGTTCGGGCGTCTCGGGTTTTACGTTCAGCAAAACATAGCATACAGCAACAATGAACACCAGAAAAACGGCAAACACCGCATAGATCAATTTTTTATCGTATTTAACCTGCATTTTTTTATATTTATAATGACTAAGGGGCCGCCTCGTTCCATTTTGGCTTATTACTCATGATATTTACGTCTTTTTGCTTGTCCCTGTCATGCGCCCAGCACTCTATCCCGCCGGAGTCTCTCACTCTAAGATCAACTCGATAAACATTCGGCGTCGGATATGAGTATGTTTCCGTGTATCCGGGAGGAGGAGTTATCGCCTCGGCATCGGGCGTCACAGGGTTCGTTGCATAATCAAAGAACCACTGATATCTGTCGATCGTATATGGCGGATCATCCGACCAGGACAATGAGGGATCAAAAACTATAGGCATGAACAGGAGTATGTTGCCGGCAGGAGCATATGTGAATTCCGCCCTGGGATATTGATGATCGGGAGAAGGATTCGGACTTCCAAGTTCATCCACACTGTCGGGAAACGGATCTCCGATCATAAAATCTCCTTCGTTTATATTATTGTCGCTGTCGTAAACCCTAAGTTTCCAAATATATGTGAATCCTCCGTAATCTATAAAATTCGCGCCGCACAATGCCACTGAATTTATTTCGGTTCCCAAAAGATTGGTGGCATTATCATTCTTCTTGCCGGGTTTGCATTCAGCGACAAAATTTCCGATGCTATCGTATTTCGTAAGTTCGATCTCATAGGCCGACTGCATTCCATAGCCGTCTTCGGCATCGTTATACTCCCACCTCAGCGACACCGCTCCGGGCAGATCTTTCTTGCAATAATCAATGCCCATCTGGCCGAATATCCATAAAGCCGGTTTATTGTCGCCTATCCTGATCTTTACGCCATCAAAGCTTATCCAGCCTCCGACAAGTCCCGACCAACCCCATCCCGAAAGATCGCTTCCCGCCAGCACAACTTTATAGTTTGAAGTGCCGCAGCTGGCATCATTGATGCAATTCAAGGAGATCCATCCGTCCCACCCTCCTCTTTCCTCGGGCGGACGAAGTGGTCCTGTACAATTATTTGCAAAAACGCTGCAAGCTCTGGCCCAGCCTTTAAATTCATTTCCGTCCAAGCGTGCCTGACAATTGCCCCCGTTTGGACATTCGGTCAGAATGAATGGCGGAGTAACAACATCTTTGATATCCGGCCAGTTGAAACTGACCCAGCCGAAATTCTCTCCCCAGGCATAACCCGAAAGATCATTAGTGCTTGTGCTAATTCTCGCTCCATAAGGGAAAGCGGTTCCCAAAGAAGGACAATTCGCCGGAGCGGCGCCTCCGTCCTCCAAAGCTCCTTCAAAAGTTCCATCGCCGTCAGTATCGCAATCCTTGCTGCTGAAACTTATCCATCCGATCGTATCACTCCAGCCAAACCCATAAAGATTCGAATATTCTGCCGCCGGAATTACTGTCAATTTAAAAGTTTTCTCTTTGTTGGCAAGTCCCGCACTTTGGCCGGTTATTTTTATGATATAATCGCCTGTCGGAGTGCTCGGATCGATATCTATATCAAACGTGCGGGTGCAGTCCGGCTGGCAAACATTGCCTACCGACCAGCTTATGCCGATCAGAGGCTCGGAAGGGCTTATACTATAGGAAAGAAGGACGTCTTGCGCCGGCGCCTGGACCAAATTAATAACGGCACCCCTTGTTGCTGACGCTCCCGTCGTCAGAACCATGTCCGACATATCCGATATTTCATAGTTGAAAAATGTTCCTATAGTGATCATGCCTGAATAGTCGCTTACTCCGTCGGAAGCCACGCCATAAACATAGTAATTTCCGGGAACAATGCCAGCCGTATTCCAGTTACATATTGCCCCTGCGCTCTCCGGAACAGATCCACAGAGTGCGATTGCGCCCACGTAACCATTTGCATTATTCATATCGTTATCATAATACAAAGCTGCGGTAGCTATATCATCCGGATCAATTAAAGAATAATTGATCCCAAAAACATCTCCCTGTGCCACTGAATCGCCGTTTGGCGATGTTATATTGAGAATGGAGGGAATGTCAGCTGAAATTTCTTCCGCTCCGATACAGACTCCCGGTTCAGGCGAGGCATATTTGCTTCTGAGATAGTATCTGCTAATTTCACCTGCGGAAAGCGCACGGTCATAGAGGCGAACTTCATCCATCTCGCCATCAAACACCTCCCCCGGGTGCTCAGAGCCGAACACAGCACTATTTCCTATATAATATTGGGTCGTTCCGGAAGATGAATTATTGAAAAAGAATTTGCTGGCTGCGTTTCCCGCGTCATAATTAACAACAGCCTGCTTTACGCCATCAAGATAGAACTCATTTCCTGAGCCGGAAACGACATATGCAACAAGATGCCAATTGGTCGGATTAGATACCTGGACATAACCGTCAAATTCCGCATTACAATCGCCATTAGCGCTTCCCCAAACCTCAAAATAAGTCGTGCCAGCAACAGTAGTCATGGCTATTTCAAACGGATACGTGCAATTTCCCGAATCCGCTGTAAATATCGAGTCAAAACCAGATGCTCCGGCATTGGCCTTGACCCACGCCATAAAAGTTCCGGAGGTCAGTCCATCAAAGACGTTGTCTGGCGAAATGGATACATAATCATTTGTTCCGTCAAAGCTGAGTGAATTTCCGGCAGAAAACTGCAGATTACGGCTGTCCCATTGACCTCCATCCGAGGAAGTCCGGATAGGATTGTCGGGTGCACCGCCCATTGTTCCGCCGTTTCCACTACCCGAACTGTCCGAAACTGTCGCACCTGCCGCTTCATCCATATGCCAAAGTCCCACAAGTCCGGACTCCGCGTAGTCTTTTGTGAAAGTGTTGTCATAACTGCCGACGCTTGATGCAGCCGCATTTCCATAGTACATATATATCGTATCGGTTGCAAAAGCAGGTACGTTTGGAACCTTTACCCAAAAATCGGCTGTTGAAGAATCAGTTTTGCTTTCAAGCCAGTAATAGATCGGGGTCGATCCATCCGAAGATGTAAATCTGATATCGTCAAAATCCGATTGCATATCTGCATCATATGCAATTGTCACTTTTATCTGATGATCAACAAGATTCGATCCTGAATTCTCGGAAATGATTATCGGTTTCCTCTTTGTCCAATTAGAATCAAGCCATGATCCTCCTCCGGTCTTAAGACAACCCAGGCCAACCGGAATAGCACTTGCCTCATCAGACTGTGGACCTTCGCCAATCAAATTAACGGCTGACACTTTGTAAAAATATGCAGTGCCATTGGCAAGACCAGAGTCAGTGCAGATTGTTGTATTTCCAAGACTTGAACAGCCTCCCAAAGCAAGCAATGAATATGAACCATTAGTCGGGCTGCTACGATAAACTCTGTAATTTGTGATCGCAGAACCGCCATTGTCCGGCGCGGTCCAAGATAAAGATATTTGAGTATTGCCGGAAGTAGCATTCAAACCGGCTACTTGAGCGGGAGCAGATGCGGCACCTGCATAATAGACATATTCAAAACACAATAAAACAGCAGCAACAATAATTATTGCCGGAATATATTTTTTATTTTTTAATGCCAAACCTACTGGCATGGATAATTTTATTTTTGTTTATTGTTCTTTCCAAATCCTATTTACGAAAGACAGATATTCCCACACCCCATGCCGGACAAATTTATTTTGTCGCGCC
Source organism: Candidatus Paceibacterota bacterium (assembly GCA_041661265.1). Classification (NCBI taxonomy): domain Bacteria; kingdom Bacillati; phylum Minisyncoccota; species Minisyncoccota bacterium. The sequence continues at coordinate 191,895 of JBAZUT010000002.1, forward strand.
ATCAGCCGGGGCCGGATCCTGCTTCAGACAGCTGACACTTATCAGCTGGACCTGCTCTTTGTCATTGTAAATGGAGAATGGATCGCATTTTTCGTTTTTAGCCTGGGAGATCGCCGCATTTATCATGTCGGTCTTGCCCTGCTGGTATCCCGATTGCAACGCAGCGCTCAACTGCTCTTTTTTGAAATCATCCCAAATATCTATAGCGACATATACAACAGAAAAAAGAATCCAAAAACTGACTGCGACCAAACTGACGGCTTTTTTGTCTATCTTCATTGCTTTATTTATTTATTTAGCTAATCTTTGCATACTGCATCAATTACAACACTTATAGTATAACACATTTCACGCATTATTACACAACAAAATATCGTATCAAAAAATTATCTATTTATCATGTTTCAATGCCCTCAATTTCCTTTTGCTTATTTCTGTCATTTCCCGCTATTCCTGAATTGCCTTTGTAGGATATGGGATGATTTCGTCTGTTTTCATTTCCAACATTTCATCCTCTCTTTAATTTATAGCATTGCATGTACAAGATCCCGTTGCATCCGGCTGAGTCGAGCAGTACCCTATTGTCTTATCGGCTCTCCAGCAAAGAGCTTTGTTCGCTTGTGCGGCGCCGCTTCCGATGCTTACATTTCCCCTGACATCCAATTTTGCATTCGGACTATTCGTTCCAATCCCGACATTAACGTTTCCGCCACCCGTATACCTGTTAACTACTCCCCATCCGAGGGTATTATTCCAATCTGCTTCATTTTGCGCACTGACTCCCAAATAACTTCCGGTTCCTCCGCCAAATCTCCAATTTATATCCCCGACATCAGAGTCGATAAAGTTTATTTCCGGACTTCCATCTTGGACAAGAACTTCATCGCCCACAACGTCAAGTTTAGCTGCTGGCGTCGCCGTCCCGATGCCGACATTGCCATCACTCTTTATTGTCATTCTTTCTACAGGAGCAATCGTGCCATCCGGAGTCGTACTGAACACGAGTTTCACGGGAAGACTGGTCGCAGAAACTGTCCCGCTATCCATCACCGCTCCGAATCTTCCAAGCCTGCTAACATACCCATTTCCGTTATATGCTCCGAAGCCTATCCATCCCAGCTCGGTAGGATTTGGAAGGGTGTTGTTGACGATAGTCGGATTTTCGGGTGTTCCTCTGGATCTGAAAATATCAAAGTCGAATTTATCGCTATACCCATCAGATGAACTGGTTGCATTCATATCCATATTCTTCCCAGACATGGCAATAAGGCTGTCATCGGAGCCAGTTATATATGGCGTTTTTGTTCCAAAATCTCCCAACATCAGATTTCCCTTGCTGGAAACTGCAAATCTGTTCGCTCCCGCGCTGTTTGAAAAATTTACGATTGATGATTCATATGTGAAAGCCGTACCAGCCGGAAGAGCCGGACTGAATACTTCAGACTCAATTGACGTATCGCTTACGATCCTTTTGATTATTTTCGTCTGGCCTGCTGCTGTTATTCTTGATCCCACTCCGATCTCATCTAAAAATTTCGTACCAACACCGGTTATGACGCCAGCCCCGGAAATCGTACCCGTGCCAACCTTGCCGGCTGCACCCCTTATGCTCAACGTTGAGGCTGGTGTTGTCGTTCCGATCCCGACATTGCCTTCATCGACCCTGACATTTCCCTTATTGACTATCAGGCCGTTCGGAGCGCCATTAACATTCAGGGTAAGACCGCCCAATTTAACCTGTCCGGTCGCCCCGATATTCAGTGGCAGATCAACATTATTCCCCGGCGCGGGCGCCGTCGGCTCCGTCCAATTCGCAGCCAGAACCACATAGCTCAAGGAAACACTGAACACCAAAGCGCTGGCCAGAAATGCAGCCGTCTTTGCATTTTTAGAAAACATTTTTGTCTTTATCATTTTTATAAAATTAATATTATATAAATTATTTCTGAGCAGATGTTGTAGAATCTATTAACTCTTGTATTTTTCTCTCCCTTTCTTTGGAACTTAATTCCGTTTCATTCGGATCCGGAACCTTCTCCGGAGCAGTCACTGAGTCGATCAGCTCCTTCGGAATCTCCTTTTTGATTCCATCGTCCGGCGCATTCACAGTTTTCATCATTTCCTCTAGCGGATCTGCCTCCTTCTCCGGAACTGCTTTCGGAATTCTTCCTATGTATCCGCCAACATACAGTATAATGAGCACCAGAGCAACAACGAAAAATACTATTGCGTTAAGCAGATATTCGTTGTCTTTCCTTTTCGGCAGCTTCCTCGGTTTCATGTTTTTTTTTAATATATTAATTTCTATGGCGCAGCTTCGTTCCATTTCGGCCTCTCGCTCATGACATCTATGGGCTGCAGAGTGAATCTTTCGCTCGCATAGCAACTATATACCTGAGCGGAAGAATCGGTTACTTTCAGGTCCACCGCAAAGGTTCCCTGATCTGCGTAATTGTGGACTACATTATAACCCAAAGCCGGTCCGGGGTCGGAGAAGGTGTCAATGTCATTCGGCGTCCCATCTCCAAAGATCCATTCCATTTCTTTTATATAATATCCGGCCGCAACCGAAGTCGGCTCCGCAAGCGGATTTCCGGAAACATCATTAAAAGGATCGAGTGTCACGTCCATGAATTGCAGGATGTCCGTATCCGGAGAGTATGAAAAATTAGCGACAGGATAAGAATGGTCCGGGGTCGCAATAGGACTATTCGGATCCGAACTGTTATAAGGGAACTTCACCCCCGGAGTCACTGCGCTTGCATTATCCTCACTGTCATAAACAGTAACATTCCATGAATATGTAAAATTTCCATAATCTATAAACCCGGGACAGAAGCCGTTGATATCATTACCCGTCAAAGTGTTTATGAAATCAAATTGTTTTCCCGTCGAACACACGGCCAGGTCGCTCCTCTCAACGTCAACCCGATATGCACTCTGAGACGTTCCTGCCGCGTCATCTTCCACGTCAGTGAAGACCCACGAGATCCTTTCCGCCCACGGATCCTGCCTGCAAGGATCGATCGAGGTCGCGTTTGCATTCGTAACGGACGGGTTAAACGTTCCGACGCTGACGCAATAATCAGCTCCGTTGCAAAAACTGATCCAGCCTGTCACGTCGCCTCCCCACGCCCAGCCGTTGAAATTTCCGCCACTCAGGATAACTTTGTAATTGCCCGAATTAACCGGAATCGTCAGATTATCAATGCCGCCGCAAGCCACGTCAAGAAACTCATTATTATCCGTATCGCAATCATCGGCCAATATGATGCCATCGCCTCCGCAGCTTACATCAAGTCTCCCGTTATTATCCGTATCGCAATTATTTATATTTCCTTTCAAATTGATCCACCCGTCCCAGTCACCGGTTTCCCAAGGATTTTTAAGCGCGCCCGAACAGTCTGCACTAAACACCGAACAAGCCCTCGCCCAGCCGATAAAATCACCTGCGCCATCAAGACTTGCCTGGCAGGCTCCCGACGGACAGCCGGAAATATCGCCAAAATCAGGATCTCCCGAAACTCCATAACCGAAAGTTATCCACCCGATATTCTCACTCCATGCATAACCCGACAGAATTCCGCCTGAGTCCAGATTTACTCCATAAGATTTGACTGCGCCATTGGTCTGGCAGCCTGGAGGCGCGGGAGTTGAACCGACAGGAACCCCTTCGCTGTTTCCTTCATATATCCCATCCTTGTCAACATCGCAATTCTTGCTGTTGAAGCTTATCCAGCCTGCAGTCGAGCTCCACGCAAAACCCATAACATTTGAATTTTGAGCTTCGCACCCGGGCTTTGAAGGATCCGTCGTAATATTCGGTCCGTCCGTTACCGCGCTCGAAAGAACATCCGTCTCATCCCAAACAGTGAGATCCCAATACAAAGTTTTTCCATATGCAGCCGCTCCAAAATCCGCATCATAGGTTGTGCTCGATGATAATACAATTCCCGTATTCAAAATATTATTCGTCTTTCCTGCATCATCATACACCCTGATCCGGTATGATTTTTGCGCAAATTGCGGAGTCGTATTGGATTGATATGTCCAGGAAAGATCATATCTGTTGTCGCTTGTGCAATTATTTATCGGACCCGCAACACTAAGACCGGACACCGTTGGCGGGACACATTGAAAAACGGTTCCCTGCTGACCATTGTCGCCCCCATTGATTCCCGTACCGCCATTAACATTAAAGCTGCCTCCGTAAGTATTAGAATTAGAACAATTCACAATCCTTCCGCCACCGCCGCCGCCATTGCCATTTATATTTCCTCCATTGCCGCCATTTGAAGTGATAAGACCGGAAGCCAAACCGGTTAGATTATTTGAAATCAAGAAAATCGATCCTCCGGCGCCTCCCCCTCTCGGGCCAACCGCACTTAAACCGGAAGCGTCAATTATTCCGCTGTTGGTAAGACTATTTGTGATCATTATTTTGATCATTCCGCCGCCAGTGCCACTGGCAGGAGCTCCGGCACCCGCGAAAGCCGAGCCGCCATCGCCTCCGATTCCGCCATATCCGCCTCCTCTATTGTTCTGGAAACTACCCGTTTGTCCTCCCGAACCCAGATCATTCGGATTAGTGAGAGATCCATACGTATTGCCTCCGGTGTTTCCCGAACCGGGTCCTTCGTCGGCAGAATAACCCTTTCCAATCGCATCAATTTTGCCTCCGGCAATTATAGTAAGATTATTAAGATTCAAATCGATATAATTAACCTTGGCATTTGTGTTCGCAATATGACTCAGCGTTCCAGCGATGGTTAAATTCCTTAAATTTGGAAAATTCGTCGTAGTTGGCGAGAAAGTATTCACGGTAAAGTTGCCGTTAAGCGTCATATCCGTGAAACCCAGGCTTATTGCATTGAGATTCCCGGTATTGGTTCCAATACCGTTTATGTTTATCACATCCGCGCCATTAACCGTAAACAGACTGTTATTATCCAGCACGCCGACAGATGTAAGATTCGTGACGCCATTTGCGGTAAAAGTTCCATTATTGGTTATACCCCAGAAAGACCATGCCCCCGTATTTAAAGCTGTGATATTTACACCCGGATTGATCTTGAAATGCCCTCCATTTGTGATCGTGAGATAATCAATGTTCATATTGGCACCGACAGGAGTCATTTCCCCGGCCACACCGTTATTTATCAGACTTAAATATCCGTTTGGATTTGCACCATCGTCTTTGTCTTTTGAATAAATAGTTCCCGCACCTCCATATACAGCCGAACCGGATGGCGCCCCGCCATAGGCTATCGCCGATCCTAAATAAGATTTTGCATTGTAGCGATATGAGATCCTTCCGCCGCCGCCGCCGCCATTATTATTTGTATTGCCGCCATTCCCGCCGCTTGCGATCATTGAGCCCGTAGCTGCTCCTCCAAAATTATTCGTATCGACATATATTGTTCCGCCCGATCCTCCCGCCCTCGTTCCCGTAGCATTGCTTCCCGAGACATTGATCGTACCATTAAGCATGAGAGTGTTCCCGATCGTCAATTTAACCAATCCGCCGCCCGTGCCGCCGCCCGCCGGCGCTCCGGCTCCGGCCCAAGCCGAACCTCCATCGCCTCCGATACCTCCGAATCCGCCTCCCCTATTATTCTGGAAACTTCCTGATTTACCGCCGGAACCCAAGTCATTCGGATCGGTAATCGATCCATATGCATTGCCTCCGGTGTTTCCTGAACCCGCACCCTGATCTGCCGCGTAACCTTTGCCAGCCGCATCGATCTTTCCTCCTGCATTAACTGTCAGATTATCAAGAGTCAGATCAATATAATTGACGGGAGTATTATTATTTGCAAGATGACCCAAAGTTCCGTTCACGGTCATATTTACAAGTGAAGCAAAACTAGTTGTTGTCGGCGAGAAAGTATTGACGATAAGCGTACCGTCAATTGTAAGATTGGGAACATTATTAGCTATTAAATTCCCATTATTAGTGACAGTTGCGGTATTGTTTATCGTTAAGTTGTTTATATTCCGAACATCGAAATAGCTGTTATTATTAAGAACGCCGGTTACAGTCAGACTCGCCACACCCAATGCCGAGAAATTCCCGTTATTGGTTATGCTCGAGAAAGACCATACGCCGGTGTTGTAAGCGTCCAAATTAACGCCGGAATTTATGCTGAGATGGGCGCCATTCGCAACCGTTAGAATATCAATCAGCATGCTGTTCTCGAGTGGCGTGATCTCTCCGGAAAATCCATTATTATCGAGAGTCAGATAACCGTTCGGGTTCAGGGCGTCTGATTTATTCTTTGAATACACCGTGCCGGCTCCGCCATATGTAGCCGCGCCTGTTCGCGCTCCGCCAAAAGCAACGGCAGTTCCTGTATATGTTTTTGAATTAAAGTAGTATGCGATCCTTCCGCCTCCGCCTCCGCCATTGTCATTGGATGCGCCCGCTGACCCGCCATTTGCGATCATCGAACCCGTTGCGGCGCCTGCCAGATTGTTCACATCGACATATATCGATCCGCCCGATCCACCGGCTCTTGTTCCGGTAGAATTAACTGCCGAAGCATTTATCGAGCCATCCAAGGTCAGAATGTTGCTGATAGTCAATTTTACCGAACCGCCGCCGGCCCCACCGGTCGCAGGCGCTCCGCAGCATCCCCCGGTACCCGCCCCTCCTTTTCCGCCATAGCCCGCGCCTCTTCTTCCGGCAAATGCCCCTGATTCTCCGCCGGAACCCATTTCATTGGGATTAGTGATAGATCCATAAGTATTACCCCCTAAATTCCCCGAACCGGCGCCCTGGTCTGCAGCATATCCCCTGCCGACTGCGTTTAGTACGCCCGTAGCGGCAATATTTCCGCTGGTCGCAATTATTTCAACCTTGCCATAATTCGTTCCGTCATAAGCTTTGACATAAACCGTCCTGCCGGCGGGTATGCTGAAATTATTGATATTGCAATGCGTTCCCGCTATGTCTATTATTCCGGCAGTCGCATTCAAATCCCAAGCATCTCCGTCCGTCGGAGTCCAATTTGCCCCACCATGATCGATCCCGGCGCATGGAGCGACGGGAACAGCGCTCGCCTCATCCGATTGAGGACCTTCGCCTATGATATTCGAAGCTGAAACTTTATAGTAATAAGTAGTGCCATTAACCAGTCCCGTATCCGTGCATGTGAGCACATTTCCAAGGCTTGAACAGCCACCTGCTATTAATAAAGAATAAGAACCATTAGTGGGACTACTTCGATACACTTTGTAATTGGTAATAGGTGAACCGCCATCAGCCGGAGCGGTCCAAGACAAAACTACCTGAGCATTCCCAGCTGCAGCCGCTAAGCCAGTTACTTTATCGGGAGATGATATAACGCAACGGATAGAATTCGCGTCTACTTTAGACCAACTATCGGGGTCTCCTCCTTTTGGAACACCAGAATAAAGATATCTTAGAAATGCATCGCTTGCATTAATCTGAGTCGACGACCAAAGATGCGTATCAGCACCAATATCCCAAAAATTATTAAAAGAATAGCTACCACTCCAAAGCGCCTCGAATCCCGCTTGACCGCCCTGGTCAAGTTCTGCTTCAGCATCTGAATATCCATAGAAACCTATCACATAATTTCTTAAGATATCGAACTCTGATTGCTGAGGAATATGCCATCCGGCGGGACAGAGCCCCTGAACAGGCTGAGTTATGAATGCGGAACAGTCGCCTGTCCTGCACGAATTAGGCACCCGTAAAGCTTCCGTCCACTGATATAAACCGCCATACATATTGCAATTATTATTTCCGGTTGCGATCTGTCCGGCATTTCCATCTGTCATATAGCCATAGCAATATTTTTCAACAATTCCATTATCGGTCTGATCTTGATAGGTTACGTTATCATCCAGCTTTCGGCTGATCATCTTTCCCAAAGTAAGGTTTTCTTTTGTCCAGCATTGATTTCCTATCTTAACGGTGTTATAGATATTGCCTTCGACATCCGCAGCTGAAGGAAACGGCGGACAAGCATTGGTAAGGGCAGCAAGGATCGTCGTCGGAGCCGATAACATTGAAGCACCGTTTACGGTTCCATCATTGGGAATGACTTCAACCGTGATCACATTTCCGGCGACATAATTCGCGGAAGTTAAAGTTGAAGCCGTTGCTCCGGCAATATCCACACCTCCCTTTTTCCATTGATAAGCATAGGTTATCGGGTCCCCATCGGCGTCCGTGGCGGAAACAAGCGCCGCCAAATTCGGCGTGCTGGCATATGCAGGACTCGGGGTTATGGTTACCAAAGTCATGACAGGAGATGCGTTCGACGAACCTGAACATGCTGCTAAAGGATTGGATTCATTGCAATCCTCTCCCACAAAATCGCGAGTGCCATTGTTTATTCCAAGCTGATTCCAGCACGATCCCCCTGTTGACTTGCATGAACAATTTGAAAGCGTCGCACCGGTCACTCTCAGGGTCCCGCCCGCACCGGTTGCGCTGGTTCCCGGAAGATCAAAAAATCCCGATCCCATCCAGTCTATGAGACCTCCGTTCTTCGCCTCAAGAACAGTTGAAGAGCAGTTGGGAGCATAATAAGTGTCAAGTCCGGTCATATCGATCGTCCCGCCATTTTGTCCGCAAACTCCGAAATTTTCGCACGAATTGGCATGTATCCCGCCCTTGAAATAACCCGAACCAGTTATACTGACATTTCCCGCTTTTCTTGAGCTTGATGTTGAGATCAGACTGCCGGAACCCTCAACGCCGATGCTTCCGCTGCCGGTCAGATTCACAACGCCTCCGTTCACGCCGGCAATATTCGTGTTCCCGGTTTTGATCAACGACGATCCGCTTAATACTGTGTCATTTGAAAAAGTTATATTGACATTGCCGCCTGTTTTTGCCGGCCCGCCTGCCGCATTGCTCCCCTCGGTATAGATCTTCAAATTCGATCCTCCCGGAAAAATCGAGGCCCCACCCGCCCCGGTAACATCCAAATTTCCGCCGTTTCCAGTCAAAGTGTCCGGAACACTGAGGTCAACAATAAGCCCTCCGTTCGGATAGAAGATATCTCCGCCGGTCATATTGATATTTCTGGCGTTCGTGCTTGATGTTGCTTTTCCGTCTATCAGAACTTCAGTGTTCGCTCCGACAAACTTGTTTCTGAAATCGATATCCGTTCCCGTCAGGTCAAGATCGCTCGACAGGATTATTCTCAGAGGATTTGGCGTGTTCGCATTGACATCAATACTGACGCCTGTATGCGAACCTCCAAGATAGCATGGATTTTGGGTTATCGTGCAATTTCCAGAAACTGGACAGCACTGAGACGCCGTGACCATAAATGAATATTTTCCCACTGCGGGACTCAAGCTGATATTTCCGGCTCCATCAGTCGCTTCCGATTGATATTCGATCACATCGCCCGGAGTAAGCGGACCGTTTATCGCAAGTTGATGCAAACCTCCCGTAGCCCAGGTGCTCACAGGCTGAAGGACTCCGTTTATCCAATATCTTATCTTGTGATCAACGATTATGCCTGAATCATCCGAGGCTGTTGAATAGATCGTCACTTTTTCAGTGGGTTGATCGATATCCGCATAATTGACAACTCCCCCATCAGCAACCTGAACACCCAAAGAATCCGGCCTCCATGCAGCTGTCGTCAAAGTTGGATTTATCGTGTCGGGAATCCCGCTGATTATACTGAATTTGCTCGTGCCTTCAGAAGAAACATAAGAATATCCGCTTCTGAAAGAAAGACCGTAAGGCATATCTAGATTGGCAGAATCCTGTAAGAAATCCGCTATTACTGGATTATTAGCGTTAGAAATATTAACTAACGTTAAAGTATCGGAATCATAAGCGGAAACATATGCCATGAAACCGAAAACCTTAACCCCTTTCGCACCATTCAGTCGATTATTGTCTTTAACAGAACCGACTATTACAGGATTCGCAGGATCAGAAATGTTCACAATGGTCAATCTGTCTCCTTCAGGTGTCACAGGTCCCGTCCCACGTGATGTCACATAAGCGTAAGGACTGGCAATATCAACTCCATATGCTGTATTCAGCTGCTCATCATCCCTCACGGATCCCACATAACTCATTGCAAGGGGATTGGAAATATCTATAATAGTCAATCGATTACCTTCGGTCGGACAAGCACCATTTCCTCCTCTCGCCGTAACATATGCAAGACTGCCGACAATTTTCAAATCCCACGCTCCGCATAATTCATTATTTCTCTGAATTGATGATGCAACGGAAGGGTTTGCCGGATTTGAAATGTTCACTGCCGTTAATCGATTTTGATATCTCGCAGTTACATACGCATAATTTCCCGAAACAAAAACGCCCGTTGGAGTATCAAGATTTACTCCATCGGCTACAAAACCCGCAATAAATGGCACTGCAGGATTTGTAATATCTACAACACTTAATGTGTCGGCTGCGCGCGATACAACATATGCGTAATTTCCATATACATAAACACTGTATGCCTCGTTAAGCGTTACCCCATCACAGACCGATCCGACATAACTGGGAGCTGTCACAGTTGTAATGTCGAGAATTGTAAGACAATCAACAGAAGGTGCGGTCACATAAGCATAATTACCGGAAATTGTCGAATTCCATGCGCCGCTCATATTCGGATGAGTGTATGAACCGACTATTCCGAGCGCTGCATCCGCCTTGCCGGCAGATAAACTTGAAATTAAAAATAAAACCAAAAAACACAAAAGGCTCGTGATCGTTTTTCTCACTTTTGAAATGTTTTTTAATTTCATTTTTGTTTTAAACTTCTGAATTATTAGTAAGACTCTTTTATCTGAACCCCTCCCTCGCCGATCGCCGTGATATCCGTAACCTCTCCGCATTTATTGATCATTAATTTATATGCATCATTATCTTTTTGGAATGGGACCATTTTATCCTGTCCATCGATCTTCAAAGTGAATCCTGCTATATCGCATTTTTCACCTGTCAGAACCCGAACCTTGATCTCCCCAAGATCGTCTTTACATTCTCCTTTTGCGATCACAGCAAGTCTTCCGCCGCATTCCGTGACGTCGGCGTTCGCCTTTTCCCTGTCGGACTTTTCGCGATATTTCTTTTCGATAACATCATTGAGATCGGCTGTTTCAATCCCATAATTTCCTCCGCAGTCGTATATCTTGCAGCTTTTCGATTCCCGCTCATTGCATAGGTAATTGAGATCGCAACTCTTATCAGCGCAATTATCTTTCAATATGCTGCATTTTGCGAAATCAATGCCCTTTTCACCGGCTTCTCGCTTGGACAATACGACAGCCAGGATCGCTCCCAATATAAAAATCGACGAAATAAAAACAAACAGGGCAATATCTATATTTTTATTTTTCATTTTTATCTCTTTCTATATTGAATTAGAACGTTTTGTCAAACGGATTATCCCTGCTATTCGGAGTGCTTTTCTTGATCAGATTATCCAGCTTGTCGTTATATTTATATTCCCCGAATTGTTTATTTCCGACAAGGCTCTTTATCCCTTCACCGGACATCATTCTCTCATATCTCTCATAAGGATTAAGGCTTATAGCGGCATAATCGCCTATATCGCTTTCTCCGACAACCAGCGAAAACGAGTAATAGATTGCGACCGCAAAAAACATGATAAACATAAAGACAGAGAATATGGTATCTTTTCTTCCCTTTACTCCATTTAAAAAATTTTCACTGTTTAACGTTTTAAAATTCATTTCCGAATAAATTAATAATAATATGAACTCATTACAATACTCGCGCTAACGGTCTTATTCGTATTTTCAGCGACAATCGCGTCCGCCTCTTTTTGCGCAGTTTTATCGCTCACGGAAATGCTCAAATTGCTTATTCTGAGCATAGGTACATTGCGCTCGATTGAATGGATAAACATCAGGACATCGCCATAGTCTCCACTGGCTTGGAATCCATAATTGACCACTTTCGCCTCTCCGCCGCTAAGACTGATCGCGCCCGCATCTGCTTTTGACGCGATCCCCAAACCGCTCAGCTCAACCTTCATAACTCTCGCCAATATGTCCAAATTGGACAGGTGAAATTCTATCTTATCATCCACAGGAATGAACGTCTTGATCTTTTCAACGTCGCTTTCGCTTACATCTCTCACCTTTCTCTCAAAAGATCGCATTTTGGCAAGAGTCTGATTTTTTTTATCAAGATTGGCGCTTCTCAATCCGTCCTCCAGTTCTGCTATCTTCATATTTTTATACGCAGGAACAATAAATGAGAAGAAAAGGACCATCCCGAAAATGAATGACGCGATTGAAAACATCATTTTTCCCGACAAAATTCCTTTTGTGCTGCTAACAGTCAATATATCAGGTCCTATGTTCATTTTGTTCTATTGATAATTTTATATGACATTTCTCGATCACGGCTTTTATTTTTGATCATCTTCACCGTTTATTTGAATAATGCTTTTTTTCACAACAAGACTCAAGCTGAAACCTATAGATCCGTCTCCGCCGCTTTGCATTCCGCCCAATACGACACTTTCGACCAAAGGATCGCTCTTAAAAATATACAATTGGTCCGATATGGATAAATAGTCCTTCGCGATCAAGGAAAGACTTATGGGCACACCATCTTCTCCGGCCTCAATATTAATTGAAGTAGCATAAACATTTTCCGTCAACTTTCCCTGAAGATAATAGAACACCTCAGTGAAATATGGCTGATCCGAAAGCATCGTATTCACATCCTTTGCCGTATTTTCAAGAGTTAATAATTCGTTGCCCTTCACCGCCTCGTCCAATTCCTTATCAACTTTTTCTGCTTCTTTTTTCGTCAGATCGATCCTTTCCTTCCATGACAGATTCTGAACATAGAGATATGACATCGCAAATATCGATAAAGCGATCATCAAAAAAGAAAGAAGCATGGGCAGCCTGTTCTGGCTTTCTGCCAAAGTTTCTTTCTTTTTTTTTATAAAATTTTCCGGAAGTAGATTTATTGAGGACATGTTTGTTTTTTGTTCATAATAACTTCATTTTTTATATTATAACACATTTATTTTTTTTGGTAAAATCGGCAATAACTTTGCCTCCGCATCAGATAACGTCCATTTCTTTCAGCGTTCTTTGGACTATATATATAGCCCGTTGCGCTTCTTCCTTCTCAACCTCCGAAGCCCTGTCCGATTCGATCTTCTTTCTCAATTTGTGCACCCATATGATATCGTCCTTATAATTCAATTGCGCTTCGGGGATCCTGCTTATCCTGCTCTCAAGATTCTCCCCCGAAAGCTTTGCGGCGCGAAGCGTATCATCAAGCAATTTTTCCGCTTCTATAACAGCAACATGATTTTTCTCGATATTATCAGACTCGGAGTTCTCAACAACAGAATCCCACTTTCTCTGTATCTTCGTCTTTGGAAGCCTGCCCGTCTCCATGGCTTCCTGTATGACCTCCCTGATCTTCAGCTTGAAAGCTCCTTCCACTCTCAGAAGTATCATGATTATCGCTATGGAGTATATTATGGTCAGCAATATCATTATATATTTGAAAGTTTGGAAAACATAAGGAAGCCACCATGTTGTTATCCCGGGTTCTATGATATAGCCTCCGATCTCGATCGTTTCGGCGGCAAGTATAAAGTTTTGTAAATATCCGATCATAAATTTCTATAACAAACATATAACGCACGTTATAACTTGTAACATTTGGATCAAGATGCATCCCGTTATAAGTTACGCGCTATATGCCATTTGGCTTCTTAAGATGCCACGACGTATTCCTTTCAAACTTCTCAGCTATATTCAAAATATTTTTTTCATCATAAGGCTTTCCGATTATCTGCATTCCGATCGGCATCTCGCGATCGCCATCCTCCGGTTTGGCAAATCCGCAGGGAACCGACATTGCCGGCACGCCCGCAAGGCTCGCCGCACTCGAAAAAATATCTTCAAGATAAAGCTCCAGCGGATTACTGCTGTGCTGCCCGATCCTGAACGCAACACTGGGCGTAGTCGGCGTAATGATTACATCGACCGTCTTGAAAGCCTCATCAAAATCCCTTTTGATCAACGCTCTTACTTTTTGCGCTTTGAGATAATATGCATCATAGTATCCGCTCGAAAGCGCATATGTTCCAAGCATGATCCTGCGCTTCGCCTCTTTGCCAAATCCCTTGCCTCTGGATTTTTTATACACATCCATCAGACTTTCCACTTTCGACATCCGACTTTCTACATCCGAATACCCGTATTTTATCCCGTCGAATCTCGCAAGATTCGAACTGACTTCGCTCGGCGTGATTATGTAATATGTCGGAACCGCATATTTTGTATTCGGCAGGCTGATCTCGACGATCTTCGCGCCCAGCTCCTCGATTTTTTTTATCGCCTCATCCAAAGACTTCCTTATTTCCCCATTCAATTCCTTTATGAAATACTCTTTCGGAATTCCGATCTTCATTCCCCTTATATCATTCTTTTCAATAAACTCCGAGTAGCTGTCTACCGTCTTGTCCGAAGAAGTGGAATCCCGTTCATCTTTTCCGGCAATTTCCCCGAGAATTACCGCCGCATCCATGACATTCTTTGCCATAATACTCGGACAATCCGTCGAAGACGTCATCGATATCAAACCATATCTTGGGACCCTGCCATAAGTCGGTTTGAGTCCGACCAAAGAACAGAATGCCGCAGGCCCTCTGATGGATCCGCCCGTATCGGTTCCGATCGAATATGCGCACTGATCCGCTGAAACCGAGGACGCGCTCCCGCCCGAAGATCCTCCCGGCACTCTTTCGAGATCCCATGGATTGTGAGTCACAAAGAAATCTGAGTTTTCGGTCGAGGCTCCGTGCGCAAACGCATCACAATTCACTTTGCCGAGCATCACCATTCCTCTTTCCTTCAAACGCCCCACCAATGTTGCGTCATATGGAGGAATATAATTTTTCAATATACTTGACGCGGCGGTCGTCAGAACGCCTTCAGTCAGAATAACGTCCTTAACGGAACATGGAACACCAAGAAGCAAATTGCTCTCCGCTTCGCCCTTGCCGATCCTTTCATCCGCCCTTGCCGCCTGCTTCAGCGCCAGATCTTCCGTGACCGTTATGAAAGACTTCACCTTTTCATCGGTCTTTTTTATCCTATCAAGATATGCCCTTGTAAGCTCGACTGCGGAAAATTCTTTCTTTTTCAGCCCCTCGTTAATTTTTGATATATTTAATTCTTTCAGATCCATGATAAAATTTAAAAATTGAAAGATTCCTGCCTGCCGGCAGGCAGGAAAATGAAAAATGATAATGTAAAGTTTAAATATTCATATCCATTTTAGCATTTTGAATTGCCACTTTGATATTTGATATTTACATTTTAAATTTCCTACAAGACCTGCTTCACCTTCACATATTCACCCTCCCGGTCCGGAAAATTATTGACAATCCCCTGCCTCATCTTTTCATCCGAATCTTTTACGATATCCTCCCTCGTGACATTCACCAATCCGGTGACTTGAGAGACAGGCTCAACATTATCAGTATTCACTTCTTTAAGCTGGTCAATATATCCAAGAACATCCGACAACTGGCCCGCGAACTCTTTTTTTTCCGCTTCGGACAGTTCTATCCTGGCAAGCTCTGCGATATGCTCGACTTCTTCTATTGATATTTTATTAGCTTTTTCCATACAAAAAAATTAACAAATCCTCATATTGAACAATTGTTTTAGCTACATACAAAATAACACAGATATCGAAAAAATACAACGCCTTATTGCAGTAAGCATGTGTCAGAAATCAAGCTTGATATTTACACTACGCACTCAGCATTTCTCCACTTGTATCCCCTACATAAATATCCTCTCCACGATATATGATATCGTATAAGCAAGAAGAATAATAACAAGGCCGGCCAGGGCATAGGTCATGGCTCTCTTGGCGGACGTGGCTTTCTGTTCGGATCCCGTGGAACCCATATACATGATGCCTCCGAGCATGATCATAAGAAGGGCGAGACCTCCGATTATGGAAAGGGTCCATTTGAATACGTTGGCGATCAGCTGTCTAAAGTCGGTAAGGGATGTTTTGTTTTGAACATCTGTGACGGGAACGATCGCGGATGATTGAGATACTGCGGCAGATTTAGGGCCTTCTCCGATGGAGTTGTAAGCGGAAACTTCATAGCTGTGGCTGGCATTGTCTCCGGGAACGTCTCTAAAGTAGAGGCCGGATATGGTTTTGATAAGGATACCGTCCCTGTATATCTTGTAGCCCGATACTACTCCTGCGGGAATTGTCCACCTGAGTTCCACTGCATCAGTTGAGGGAGTTGCGCTAAGAATGGGAGCGATTGTGGGAGCTGAAGGAGGAACTTCGCATTGTAAATTCGATACATTGCAGGCCAAAGGAGCGGCACACGATCCAGAACAGTCCAAAATGTTGTCGCATCCGTCAAAAAGGTTGGCCCCGCATTTGAACGGATAGTCTGCGCAAGTTATGGAGGGGGTGCAAGTGGGGGGAGCAGGCTCCGCAGGGCAATCCTCGGGACAAGTCGCATCTGTTTCAGTGCCGTCACAGATTCCATCGGGACAAACAGATTCGGAAGGTTCTGGTTCGGGAGGAAGCGGAAGAGGTGGAAGAGCTGCCGAGGCTCCGGAGAGAATATTGGATATTTTTTGAATTACAGTGGTTCCGGGGTACAAATTTAATGGATCGATATATGAAATACTGTATGAATTAATATAATACATGAAAAACCCAATGCCTTTTGTATGCGCCCACTCAATCTGCCTAAGCCAGCCTTGATTGAAGCAAGATTTATCATTGAATCCATTATACCCATTAGCGATACACGCTTTTTTTAATGCTGTCCAGGTAACATATAGCGTGGGCCTCACATCAACAGTTGTAAATTGAGCTTTCCATTTATTATAAAGACTTTCAGCTTGCGGCACTGTTTGCACTACAAATTCCGGCCGCACATAATCCAAAATATGATTTGAATTCAAATATGCGACGTCTACTCCGCTATTTGGCAAAGCATTCAAAAAATCGTTTGATGACCATGACGCGCCAAACTGAAAATCGGCCGGAAGTTTTCCCTCGGCTATTTTTGTATCGATAATATTTCTCATTCTGGTATAAATATTATCTAACTGTGCTTGAGAAGTGTCTTTAGAGGGAAATTCCTCCGCCTCAAACCCGTCTGGACGCCAGGTTTCCAAGCCCCATTCGAAATCTTGCAAGAATGAATCCACGCAAGCAATGTTTTTCGAACATCCGCTGCCCCACCAAGATAACACTGAAATCGATGATACCTTTATACCCTTTGACTTAGCATACATAATGGCACTCTTATGCGGATCAGGACCACCAGCTTGTATCTTGTCAAATTCCACAGGTCCTCGCGGAAAGGCTACAAAAACACGATTTGCTTTCATTGCAACAGCCTGATCTATCCTTGTATTCCATAAACTTTTATTATATTCAAAAGGAAATCCCGTGGCTTCATCCCCTACCGCTTTTGTTGTATTTGCCGGTAATAATAACGTCAAAAATAATACGGCTAATAACATTATTAAATTTTTTGTTTTGAGCATGCAATTAAACTCATATTGAATAAACTGGGATCTTTAAACATCTTTTTTTAAATTATATCAAAAATTTCGGAATAGGATAACACGAGTTACACACAATCATATTAGTGCGTCTGAAATTCCTTCTTCCTCAATATTTACGCTCCTATTTTCGCCCCCTGCGGATCGATGCGTAGCTTCTCTTGTCTTTGATATAATCGCAACTATTTGATCATATTGATGAATTCTTTCTCCATCAGTATCCTGACATTAAGCCGCTTCGCTTTTTCATATTTACTTCCCGGATTTTCACCTGCCACGACATAAGAAGTTTTCGCCGAAACCGCCGAAGAAACATTGCCGCCCAAGGCGCGGATATTATCGTGCGCCTCTTCTCTGCTCATGGAATCCAAAGTTCCCGTCACCACGAAAGATTTTCCCGCCAATTTTCCTTCCGGCGCTTTGTCCGGAATGATTTTCACTCCGACCTTCTCCAGATCATTCACCAATTTTATGTTTCCTGCATCACGGAAATAGCCATGGATGCTTTCCGCCACCACAGGACCGACATCGCGCGATCTTGTCAGATCTTCCACACTGGCTTTTTGAATATTAGCTAAACTCTTGAAATGAAGCGACAGGTCATAGCTCATTTCCTCGCCCACATGATGTATGCCAAGGGCATAAACAAACCGGCTAAGCGTGATCGTCTTTGATCTTGCGATCGCCAAAACAAGATTATCCGCCGATTTTTCCCCAAAACGGGCCAGAACCGAAATATCGTCTTTTGTAAGTTCAAAAATATCGGCGGCGCTGGATATCAATCCTTCGTCCAAAAACCTTTGGACGATCTTTCTGCCCATGCCTCGGATATCAAAAGCCTTCCGGCTCGCAAAATGGATCAGCCTCCGGAGGTCCTGCGCATAGCATTTTTTGTTTGTGCAATAGGTCGCCACTTCGCCTTCGGGACGCTCAACAGGACTTGCGCAAATGGGACATTTTTTAGGCATCCTGAAATCTTTTTCTTTTCCGGTCCGAAGGTTCGGAAGAACTTTCACCACCTCAGGGATCACGTCTCCCGCTTTTTGGATGATCACCGTGTCGCCGATCTTGAGACCCAGACGCATGATCTCATCCTCGTTATGAAGAGTGGCCCGGCTGATCGTAGAACCCATGACCTGCACCGGCTTCAGATGTGCTACGGGAGTCAATGCTCCTGTTCTGCCCACTTGCACCACTATATCCTCCACAATCGTCGTCGCCTGTTCGGCCGGAAACTTGAACGCAATGCCCCAGCGCGGAGCTTTTCCCGTATATCCGATCTTTCTCTGCCAATCGTTGCGGTTGAGCTTGAGAACTATGCCATCGATCCAATAATCCTCTTCTTCTTTATGATTCATCCAATGTTTCCAGACCTGGATCGCTTCCTCTATATCCGCACAATGTTTGCGATTTTTGTTGACCTTGAATCCCAGTTTATGCAATTTCTCCAGTTCTTCTTTTTGAGTTTCCGGCAGAGGAAAATTTCCCGCCCATGAAAGATCATAGACAAAACAATCCAGCCGCCTTTCTTTGACGATCTTTGGATCGAGCTGCCGAATCGCTCCTGCCGCCGCATTTCTTGGATTCGCGAGCAGTTGCTCCCCTTTCTTTTCTCTTTCTTTATTGAGCTCCTCAAACACCGACTTTCTCATGAAAACTTCTCCCTCAACGACCGCATCAACCTCTTCGGAAAGCTTCAAGGGAATACTGTCTATTGTTCTGATGTTCTGAGTTACATTCTCGCCGATCTTTCCATCGCCCCTGGTCGCCCCCGTCACCAGCAATCCTCTCTTATATGTCAGCACGATATGCAACCCGTCTATTTTCAATTCCGCCATATAATCTGTCCTGGCGTCGTTCGGCTCGCCGCCATCTGCCAAAAAACGCTTTACTCTTTTGTCAAAATCCCTTACCTCCTCTTCATTAAAAGCGTCATTGAAAGACCACTGAGGAACAGTGTGGGAAACTTTTTTGAATTCCTTGAGAGGCTTTCCTCCGACCCTTTGCGTCGGCGAGTCGGGCGTGATGAACTCCGGATTCTGTGTCTCCAATTCATAAAGCTCGTGCTTCAGAGAATCAAGCGCCGCATCGGATATTTCAACTTTGTCCAGAACATGATAAAGATAGCGATGATGGTCGATCTCCTTTTTGAGCTTCTCGATACGATTTTTGATGTCTTGTTTATTCATAAGAAAAAGGAAATTTAGAAGCTGTGATTTAATTTTCAATTTCTAATTTATAATTTTTATTAAATTTGCAATTATTCAATTTCTAAACTTTATTATCCATGGTATTTGTGATCTTTTGAAAAATTAAGTGAAATTCATGAGCTTCTTTCCAAAAATTTCTTATTTTTTATTTTAGCTCAGGATGATACTTCGCCAGTATCCTCAACCAGTATTTTGATTCATTTGCCTCTTTCTTGCAAATATAGATTTTATTTCGAAAATCTTTTTTAGAGCTGGAAGCGTTAGCTTCGCAGTAGTTTGCACCAATTGAAGTTATTGCCCGAACTAATTGAACAACGATAGTACGATTTACATCATCCCTCTTAATGGTTCTTATAAATTCTACTATATCCTCACTGAACTTCGCCGTTCTTTCCTCAAGGTCATATTCTTTATTTTTAGAACTTGATAATTGATTCATTGAAAATTCAATAGAAATTAGAAATTGATAATTATAAATTTTACAATTAACCTATATTTCCCAGATACCACCTCATTATTTTTTCTCCCCAAAATAGCATGATAAGTGTGCCTATAACAAGGAACGGACCGAAGGCAATCATGCTTTTCATTCCCTTCTTTTTCAAAAGCACCAGCGCCACTCCGAACACAGAACCTATGATGAAAGAAATGAGAATTGCAAGCGTGATCATCGGCCATCCGATGATAAACCCCATCAGAAAACCGTATTTCACATCCCCGCCCCCCATCCCTTTCCCTTTCGTGAAAAATACGATCAGAAAGAAAAAAGTGAATGAGACAGAGGCTGCGAATAAATGATTGATAAATATGGAATTCAGCAGCAAAAAATCGATCATATTCGAAAAACCGATCAAAAAGTCTCCGCCACTGTCAAACTGATAAACGCTCCCAAGACCCGACGCCACCATGAACTGAAGCGTGCTGTCGATGGAGATATAGTAAACGATCGCCGCAATAACGGCAACCAGAATAGCCTCATCCGGAATGATATAATGTCTGAGATCATAAACGAATATGACGATCAGACTCGAAGCGACTATCAGGTAATAAATCAACGATAAAAATAGTCGAAAGTCGAAAGTCGAAAGTCGAAAGTCGCTTATGAGGCTATAATCCATTAATCCATTAATCCGTAATACATAATTGAAAATCATGACGAACAGCACTCCTGCCGCGATTTCTACGATCGGATATTGCCATGATATCTTTTTTTTGCAATATCTGCATTTTCCGCGAAGTGCGATGAAACTAAAGACAGGAACAAGGTCTGCGGGCGAAAGAACATGCTTGCAACTCATGCATTTGGACCTGTCATTCACGATCTTCCATCCGTTCTCAAGCCTGAATATCACAACATTCAAAAAACTGCCCACTATCAGGCCTAAAATGAAGATATATGAATAAGCTAGAAACATAACATTTAATTTTTATTGAATTCCAAATTTTCGATAAATTGCATTTACAGCGATCATATAACATTATTTCAAAAAAAATACGACAAGTTGAGTATTAAAAACAGAATTTTGATATTAACTAACATGATTATATCACGAAATAGACAATCACAAAACACACAAAATTAATATAAAACCAGCAATCATTTCTGATTCCCGGTTTTGAGATTTCGTAATATTTATGACATTAAGGCTTTATTTCAATCCGATATTCAGATATTTAAACGTTCCGTCGTCCATCTTAATTCCTATCTGCCATGTGCCTACAGATAATAATTTAGTTGCCAGATTGAAAATGTACTGGTTGCTAACCGAATCATATCTAAACTGATTCCCATCATTGGCTTCGCCTACAGAAACCGCTTCTTCGGTTCCGGCAACCACATTGCTCACCTTGATTACATAAAGATAAGCCTTTGCATCACGTATATAGTTATTGTTAATGTCCTTGAGCTCAAATTTAACAGGAACAGCGCTACCAAGCTTGAAAACACTCGATCCATCCTGCCTCATCGGATTTAGGACACCGCCAAAACGATATTGAACATAATAAGTAATAGTCTTCATCAGAATGTTACCCGCCTTGTCTTTGGATGTAACAGTAAATGTTTTAAGCCCGACCGAAGAAGTGTCAATAATCGCCCCTCTCGGGTAAGTCCCAATAACAGAATCAAGACCCGAAAGGCTATCAAGCGAATACCAATCCGCGACAACATTTTGATTTACAATATAGACAGCCTGATCTTGTGGAGAATTGATCGATATTTGTGGCATCGCTTTGTCTATATTGATACCTGAAACAGTATAGCTGGAACTGTTCCCTGCCATATCCACAACAACGCCGGTAATCGACTGACCATCGCCTTGAGTGCTAATTAAAGTATCTGGCGTCATTGTCGATATTCCCGAAAGCAGATCCGAACCCTCAAAGTGCAAAGTCACATTGTCATTATACCAACCATTCTCATTTGGCAATGTTGTTGCCACACCCGTGATCAAAGGTAAAGTTTTATCGATATTTAAGTCGTCCACAACAATTTTACTGAAATTACCCGCTACATCAAGACAAGTTCCCTCCTCTGATTGTAAAGAGCCTTCAGTGTTTATTATTTTATCTTCCGAAACCAACTCAACACCCGAATTTGCATCATTGCAATCAAAATGTACCGTAACATCCACATTATTCCAACCATCTGAATTTGGCTCAGGCGTACGAGTAGCATTTAATGTAGGTTTTGTTTTATCTACATTTATTCCTGAAACAGTATAGCCAGAACTGTTCCCCGCTTTGTCCGTAGCAATTCCCGACACAAACTGATCGGCGCCTTCCGTTGAAATTACGGTATCGACGGTTGCTGTATCTATGCCCGATCCAAGGTCATAAGAATCAAAATGGATAGTGATAGCGGTACTATACCAGCCTTTATCGTTCGGTAATATTGTTGCAACACCCGTGATCACGGGAGCAGTTTTATCAATTTTAATTTCTATAGTTTGAAATTCTTCAATATTTCCAGCATTATCACTGGAGCGATAATATAAAGTTTTTATGCCTTCGTCAGCTAAACTGAATGGCATAGAATATACATTCCATATTACATTATCAAAACTATATTCGATTGCCTTGACCCCCGAACCGCCCCCATTGTCAACCGCCGACAAACTTACCCGCACATCTGAAGTATACCAGTCATTGTTTCCGGGGGTACCGGACATCGAAACTGTCGTTGTCGGTTTTTCAACATCAACTAACTTTGTTTCTCCCGATCCTATTGAAAGACCATGCGATTCAATAACGGTTCTGCCAGTTATCAGCTGAGTGCCATCGGGAAGATCAACGACCCCGGGATTTTCACCATATTCAATTGACGAAGCGGAATATTCGATCGTCACATCTGCCGGATCCACATCGGGATTTTCTTCGAGATATTTTTGAACATCAAAGCTGCTTACTTGATATGTTACCTGAATATCTTTCGGTACAAAGATCCATTCTTCTCCGCCGTTCAGATCGCCTGAAGCATAAGAACCTAAAATCTCATTTTCATAAATCCCGGTTTCATAATTCATACCGATATGTTTTCCATCAGAAGAATATGCATGGAGATCCAGATCGGGATATGTAGGATTGCCATCGGATTCTTGAAGCCAATACCATGGTATTATATCTTGCTGTATTCTATTCTTAATATCTTGAATGGCTGCACCCTTAAGATCAGCTGCCTCCATAACAGGCACCTCGATGGCAATTGTTGGCGTATAAATTGGATCAGTGGAAACGGACGAAAGTCTAAATTTTACCAAATGCAAAATATCAATGTACTCAGTAGAATTTGGTACGGTAAAAGATAATGTCGGATCATCCATCGGTAAAATATTTAAACTAGCGCCTTCATTTCGTAGGATAAAATTCATTTTCCAGTTTTCCCAATCGTTCAATGAACCATTAAAAAAATCAATATTTTCTACTTTATAAATAGCAACCCCATCCTCAAGAGTTACATTATTCAATGAAAGTACTTTATTGTTTTCTGGCAGATCCCTTGCCTCAACAATATATGAAAGCTTATTATTTATCTGAAATATGTAAGCCCTGCCCCCAAACATACTTTTCTCCAACGGCTCCAGTTGAATAGTTCCATAGTCAATTTGATGGGCTTCAAGCCAGCCAAGTAACATTTTAGTAAACGATGAAAAATGAACAATGGGCTTAACTTCATTACCACTACCCATAAGGCCCCACCAATAAATATTTCCTTTGCTGCTCTTGTCCCCATAAAAATCAGGAAGAAGTGCAGTTCGTGATTGTGAATCTTTGTAGGTTTGACTATATCTTGAAAGATATCCCAAAGAATGTCCAATTTCATGAGCGATTGTTCCTGCGATATCATTTCCATCAATGACAATATATGGCGCGAACGGATCGTTAAAAATCGCAGCTTCACTAGTAAATGCCCTTGTTATACTATTATTTAAAATAAGAATGGTGCTTCTATCTTTCGGTCTGCCCGATTCAAGTATTTTATCAGATGCTTCAATGATTAAGGTACCATCATCGTCGGGTATCTTCCCATAATGGCTTACTGCATTAGGCAAATCAATAGAATCTTCTGATGTATAATCTATAAATAAGGTTTTGTATGACGTTTCAAGATAATAATCCTGAACACCCTTCATGAGCTCGTCAATTTCCACTGGTGATATTTCCGGCAAGCTTCCATCGGGAAAATTTGCGGGGATTATTCTAAATTTAATTATTTCCCGTACTGCTAAAATTCGTATGCTTTCTGTTTCACTCAAATCTCCGGCATCGTTTTTCACCACAAGCCTAACATTATATTCTCCCATCTGACTGAAATTATGCGAAACATTTTTTCCCTGCACTTTTATACCATCACCAAAATCCCACTCATAGGTCATGCCATTCCCAAAACCTATATATGGATCTGTGCTGAAATTCACCTGTTTTCCAGTTTCAGTAATATACTTTTCCTCATCGGCCTCAGTGTTTGCAACAAATATCTCAGGCGTAAAATATATTCTATATTTGCTTCCGTCCCATCCAATATGACCTCCTTCAAATTCCGCATAACCACGGCCATCCCTTTCTTCTTGATCTATAATTGGAAATCCCAGAAAACTATTTGTTCCTCCCATGGAAGCATGGAGATCATCAATAGCGTCATAAACAATCAAAGCCTGATTCGGCTTAGGATGTAAAACGTTTACCAGATCAATATAATATATTGTTCCTTTATCAAACTTACTGTATTTTCCCACAGTTCCCGCCGGAGACACAGCAGCATCCCTCTCGTCTTCCGTAACAGCGCCGAGTAAAGACTTATCCGACAAATCATTATATTTTATCCAAATTAAACCATGAATATAAAAAGCGGCTTTAATGCTTTCTTCCGGATTATACATGATTACTCCGCCCATCGCTCCCGACACCCCGGGAAATTCCTGAGTATAATAGCCTGAGTTATGCACCCCTACGGTAGATATAGGCTTTCCCAGAAATGCTTCTCCGCCATTTCTCACATAAGCTGTAATAAAAGCATTTTTGATCTCATCACTGACAGCACCCGCACCGACAGTCAAGGCCGGCGATTGAGACGTTGTGCCATATAGAGTCGTTAGCGGATAATGATCAATGCCGCTCGGAATTGAGTAGGGTGCGTCACATATCCCATTATTATCAACATCGCTACAGCCTTCGCTTTCTTCATCAAAGATACTGTAATAATTTCCCTTAGTTCCGTTATCCCACATATTGCCACTACCAGTTTCATAAACATTGTTAGTGTTATCTACAAAATTATTATAATAGAATTGATTCCCGCTGGAATAATATAACTCAATTCCGGTCTGATTTGAATTAAAAGTATTCCCGATTATTTCTTTGCCTGCAACCATATAAAATCCCATTCCATTACTTGAACTGTATTCGCTCGTGCTGTTCTTGAATGAAAATGTAACAGGCCTGTAGCCATAGACATTGCCTGGATAAGAAGTGTTTGCTCCACCATATCTGACGACTACATTATCAAAATTTCCAACGCCGGGATAATGATATGGGCTTTGTTCCCCGGTAACCCTGATATATCCCCAGTCTCCAGGTGCCGGAGAGGTGGCATTGCCATCATTGTTCGTGTCGCCGCCATAGGTATCGTCTTTGATCGAAGTAAAGATGATCTTTTTTTCCGGAGTACCGATAGCATTCAGGGCGCCCCAAACCTCAAGCGCGCTTTCCGGAGAAGAAAATTTGATCACTGCGCCCGGCTCTAACATTAAGTTCGAACCGGAGGCATAGTGAATGCTTATTCCGCCATCCAAAATTATATATGGAAACGCTGTTGTTGCTCCCCATGTCCTAGGGGAATAGACCGTCCCGGACACGCCCAGTCCGTTCTTTCCATTGCCACTTCCACTATTGCCGCTATATGAGGATATCGCTACACCTGAAAGATAAGAGGCATAATCGGTATTATTGTTGAATGTATTATTTGTTACGCTGGGAAGCCCGCCGCTCGCAGAAAAACCATTGATATTGTTATTGAAAGCATTGCCGCTAATCTCAGGATTTCCTGCATAAACATAAACTCCATTACTTGAACTGTATTCGCTCGTGCTGTTCTTGAATGAAAATGTAACAGGCCTGTAGCCATAGACATTGCCTGGATAAGAAGTGTTTGCTCCACCATATCTGACGACTACATTATCAAAATTTCCAACGCCGGGATAATGATATGGGCTTTGTTCCCCGGTAACCCTGATATATCCCCAGTCTCCAGGTGCCGGAGAGGTGGCATTGCCATCATTGTTCGTGTCGCCGCCATAGGTATCGTCTTTGATCGAAGTAAAGATGATCTTTTTTTCCGGAGTACCGATAGCATTCAGGGCGCCCCAAACCTCAAGCGCGCTTTCCGGAGAAGAAAATTTGATCACTGCGCCCGGCTCAATATTAAGAACAGCGCTCCCTCTAACATTTAAAGTCCCATTAACTACATAAGGACTCCCCGCTAAGCTCCAAGTAGTATTGCTTGCAATATCTCCACCAACATTAGTTGCAGCTTTTGAATTACCCGCAAATCCGAATAAAAAAAATACTGTTAGAATTATGACAATTTTTCTATTCATTATTGTTTGCATATCAGTTTTGTTGTTATTATTAGTTATATTCTTGTTTTTATATTACATACTTACAGATTTAAGTCAATATTTACACATATACTCCACATTGAAAGATCTGTCCACTCAGATAATATAGCAATGTTCTGTGTGAATGAAAAGCAGAACCGAAATGGTTCTGTCTTCTATATTAAGATAATAATTTGCGAGTTCCACTTAAACAATTCTTTCTGAATATTTGTTTATCAATAAATATTCAGTATGATTCCGATTAATCGCACGCAATATCATCTGCAGCCGTGCACAAAAATCCCTCTTTGATCGCCCTATATTCATCGCTGCATATATTTACCCCCATATTTAAAGTTGCAGAAACACAAAAACCGTCTGCAGTGCTTCCGCATTGGAATGTTCCGCCATTTCTCACGACCTGATCTGCAAGTTTTCCGGGACCGACCAACTCCGGATCAGCACAAAACCCGTCCCAATCGCCGTTTGCATCTGCAAATAACGCTGCGTCTTTTATGGCCTCGGAAATCGACTCTTTTATTACTGCGTCTTTTGCAGATCTTCTTGCTTCGCTTAAACTGCCCAGAACGATCGCAGCCAGAATTCCAATAATAGCGACAACTACCAATAGTTCGATAAGCGTAAATCCTCTTTGTTGCCGTATGGACTTCATTGAATAAAGATATTAGCTGCGTCTTATCACCATTAAATACGTATTAATTATAGCATACCGGCAAAAAAGAAACAGATAGATAAAACTTCCATCTGCTTCTTTTAAATATGAATATTTTTCTAAATTATGGGCGATCCAATATCAAATCAACCGATATAACGCAATATAATAGCCCCGACATAAGACCCTCCATGGAAAATTGACGCCAACTGGATGCCGGCTATCAAAGAAATTACTAGCAAATAGATATATTCATTTTGAATATTCAAGCGCTTCTTTATTATACCAATGGCATTATATACGCCCACTGCAACGACAATGCTCAACATCGCAAATGCCGGGGACATCTGTCTGATATCGTGATTTTTGCTGACCAGCGTCACCATCAGTATAAAGGCCAAAATAAAGATTGTTATTGTAATAGTGTGTTTACAAGGTGTAAAATCAAGGATCTTTCGATATTTTTTGTATGGGACGGAAACCGATAGCACTATCGCTGAAAAAACGAAAGAAAGAACAAGAGATCTCACTATCGACGAAGCTGATATCATGCCAAAAACTTCAGAAAAGGCGTCCGTTCTGTTCACATATGCGGCAATGCCGTAATTCGTTTCATATACCGTGCTTGGCCTGAAGATCAAGCTATACACCTCGCCTGGAAAAACAACTATTGTCGGCAAAAAAACGACACAGACGATAAAAAAGATCAAAGCCCAGATCGATAGATCCTTCAATATAATCTTCACCTTGGCAATATTCAATGGCCAAACATAGAACACATAAGCTGAGAAAAAGAAAGGAATAATGAATAACGCCGAGATCTTTGAGAGAACGGCCAATGCTCCGAATATCGCGGATAGTGCCAAATATTTCTTCCTCGGTTTCTGATCCATATAAACCAGAAAAGTAAGCAGGCTCAGGACAGAGAATATAACCAGCATTTTGTCGGCAGGCGTCGTCCAATATGCGAGATACATGTTTGTCGTGAGCAGAAGCAGCGACAAGCCCGAAATTATCCTGTTGAACCCGATCTTTCTGAGGAGAAAATAAAACAAGATATAAAAAATGGTCAGCAAAAGAAATAATGGGGCATTGAACAAAAAACTCGTATCTTGATAAAAGGCATAAGTATTGGCGTTGTTGAGATTTACAAAATTATTATAATTGATATTTTGCTCTCTGAATGCTTTGAATATATTGATTAAAAGACTGAAAGCAACACCGTCCTTGGGGATAAACGCCACCAAAAAACCGGTAAACCAATAGACCGTAATTCCCGGCTGCGCCGATTGGATCAGTCCCGAGAAATCCAATTCCAGGATCTTATCCCAAAACACTTTCGATCTTATGTACCAGAGCATTTCATCGACATTGGGGAAAGTAACGTGATGATTCAATTTATATACTGCCAAATTGATAAAACCCAATAAGATTAACGAGAACACTAAACTCAATTCGACTAACTTTTCATAGGCAGGAAAAAATCTGATCTTCACATTATTGACTTATTTTGATTAATTTATTTGAATTAGGACTTACGCGTTTGCTTCTTTTTGTCATTCTGAATGAAGCGAAGCGTAATGAAGAATCCCGTGGAATAGCAATGTTTTTTTATGTACGGGATCCTTGCTCCACCGCTAAAGCTAAGGCGGCACGCGGTCGGCTGCGCCCTGCTGGGCTTCGCTCAGGATGACATCAAACACATAAGTCCTAAGTGTAATAAACGGGCTATTTCGCAACTCACAGACATTGATCTTCATGTTCATTGCGAGCTTACGCATAATTAAATTTTACATCATTTTCCGCCTATTTACAATCACATATTAAAACAGATAGCGATCTATCTGTTTTAAATTCCAATAAACTTTTGTGCACTATTTGCAATCTGCGCCTGAGAAAGATGCGCCTGTTTCAGTTACAACAGCATCACAAGCTCCACCAAATGCATGAGCAGAGACGGTAAACGTACCATTTCCTGTTTTATCGCAGCTTTGAACTTGAACAATGCTCCAATCCGTGTTATCCGTATCCATAGTTGAAGCAGGAACGATAATCGTAGAATAATCGCACCTTGCTACAAAACCTGCAATTGCTCCCGATGTTTCAGCCTTGAAAGCAGCGACCTTAGCACTTTTTCTCGCAGTGCTCAAGCTTGAGAGAACGATAGCCGCCAATATACCGATGATGGCGATGACAACCAAGAGTTCGATCAAAGTAAAACCTTTCTTATTTAGAGTTGACATTTATTTCACCTCCCTTCGATTAAAAAGTTATAGTTTTTTATTTAAAAACTGATTATTTATATCCACATTTGTTATTATACACTATTCTCAAAAACAGCACAACAAAACCCTAAATCACGTTAACATTTTAGCACATTAACATGTGAACATTTTGACGTATTGAAGCTTCGTTAACCTCGTTTGCTCCGTCGAAAACTGTCATACTGCGGAGAACAGCAATCGATAGCATGTCGCATCATTGGCGAGACACGGGATTCTATCGCTCCGCTACGCGGAATTTATCCCGATGAATATCGGGGTTCCGGAATAGCAAACTGCAGAAACACAAGAACAATGGAACAATGCGGCAATAGAGCAATTGTCTG
Source organism: Candidatus Paceibacterota bacterium (assembly GCA_041661265.1). Taxonomy (NCBI): domain Bacteria; kingdom Bacillati; phylum Minisyncoccota; species Minisyncoccota bacterium. The sequence goes on from JBAZUT010000002.1 coordinate 222,063, forward strand.
TTTATCTTTGCAGCAGCATTCTGAGGTCGTCCACATTTGTTGAATAGACCTCTGCGCTTTCCATCGATATCGCACCCGTTTTCACAAGCTCGGACAGCGATCCGTTCAACGACACCATCCCGTCATCTGCGCTCGTATTGATGACCAGATCAAGCTGATGGACCTTGCTTTCCCTGATCAGATTCCTTACTGCCGAATTGGCGACCATTATCTCGATCGCAGGAACCCTTCCTCCTCCGATTTTCGGAATGAGCCTTTGCGACAGTATTCCAAGCAGATTAGCAGCAAGCTGAGATCTTATCTGATTCTGCTGATTCGCCGGAAAACTGTCGATGATCCTGTCTATCGTCTGCGCGGCGCTGTTGGTGTGGAGCGTTGCAAAAACAAGATGGCCCGTTTCAGCCGCAGTTACGGCTGTGCTGATCGTCTCCCAGTCTCTCATTTCTCCGACAAGAATGACGTCCGCATCTTCACGGAAAATTCCTCTGAGAGCGTTCGCAAAGGACTTTGTATCGGTGTGCACTTCCCTCTGGTTGATGATACACCTGTCCTGCGTATAAACATATTCTATCGGATCTTCAACAGTTATAATGTGATCGTATCTCTCATGATTTATCTTGTCGATGAGAGCCGCCAGCGTCGTTGATTTCCCATGGCCGGACGGACCCACAACAAGCACGAAGCCCTGCGAAGGCTGGATGAAATCATAAACATTGTTCGGTATGCTGAGCTCCTCCAGTGTCTTTATTTTTGAAGGAATAAGACGGAATGCCCCGCTCAGATATCCCCTTTGATAAAAAACGTTCACCCTGAATCTTGTTTTTCCTTCAAGATCGTATGAAAAATCGATCTCCTTGTTCGCTTCAAGCTCTTTTTGCTGTTTTTCCGTAAGAACCGAATAAATGAGCTCTTCGGTCACTTTCGGCGAAAGCATCTCTTTGTTTGTGAGCGGAACAAGCCTGCCATCTATCCTGATGATCGGATAGCAGCCTACCGACAAATGAAGATCGGAAGCGCCTTCCTGCGCAGTAACATACATTAGTCCTTCGATCTCCTGTTTTGATCTTATGTTCGTCATGGATAATGGTCGTTAGATATTAGATATTGAATATTGGATATTATTCTTTCGGATAGGATGCTTTTATGAATACATTAAGCTGCTTGTGAAAAGACTCCAGATCAGTTAATAAATCGTTAAATTGTGTTTCCGAAATTATCTTTCTTTTTTTCAACAGCAACAGCCAATGTTTTGCTTCGAATAACGAACCTCTCGCGTTATAGTAAAATTTTATTCTGTCTAAATAATGAAACCTGCCATATCCTTCAGCCACATTTGCCCCCATTGAATCAATTGATCTTATGAACTGGTCTCCGATTACTTTCTTCAATTGCCAATTCAGTTTCTCGTATATTTGCCAGCATTTCTCACTGATCTTTACGGATGTTTTATAGGGCTCCAATTCGCCCAAAGATATGTAATTACTACTCATGGGTAAATTTTTGATTTGTAATTTATTATATCCAGTATCTAATATCCAATATCTCTCATGCTATTTTATTTCTTCTCCTTCTCCAATATCTCCTTCACTTTTTTAACGACTTCCGACGGCGTAAAATGAGCTTTGATTATATATCCGCTGGCCCCCAGTTCAAACCCTCTTTCCACATTGTCCTTTTGGCCGAGATTGGTCAACATCACTACCGGAATATTTTTTATCTCGCTGTTGTTTTTTATGGTCTTCAGAACGCTAAAACCGTCCACTTTCGGCATCACCACATCAAGCAGAATCACATCCGGCTTGTATTTTTCAAGCTGCTTCAGTCCTATCACTCCGTCTTCGGCAATAACGACCTCGAAATTATCAGATTCCAGCTTGATCTTGTACATGTCGGAAATATACGAATCATCTTCGATTATCAATACCTTTATTTTCTTGTTTTCATCCATAGATTTTTGAATTAAGAATTAAGAATTAAGAATCAGGAATAAATTTCCTTCATGATTCATAATTCATGATTCATAATTCATGATTCATAATTCATAATTCATGTTCTAATCCTCCGTTGCCCTGAACACTTCTTCAATAGTCGTTACCCCCCTGAGCGCCTTTATAACACCGTCCTGCTTCATAGTTATCATCCCCTGCCTCCTTGCCTCCTTGGAGATCTCGGTATCGGTGATCTTGGCAGATATCGTCGATTCCAGTTCCGGCGTCATAGAAAGCACTTCGTATATGCCGACCCTTCCCACTGTTCCGGAATTTTTGCATTCCTTGCACCCTTTTCCTTTAAAAAGTTTAAGCGGCGCCTTGAGGTCTATGTCCTTTATCTGCTCCGCAGGAACCTCTTTCAGCTCTCTTCTCATTATTTCCTCTATTCCCGCCTTCGGTTTCACCTCTTCCTTGCAATATTTGCATATTCTTCTCACAAGCCTTTGTCCTATGGCAACATTCAAAGAAGATGCGATCAGAAACGGCTCGATGCCCATATCAATAAGCCTGGGGACGACACCGATGGAATTATTCGTATGCAGAGTGGAAAGAACAAGATGTCCCGTGAGAGCGGCATGTGTCGCAAGTTCGGCCGTTTCTTTGTCCCTGATCTCTCCGACCATTATTATATCAGGATCCTGCCTGAGAATGGACCTGAGTCCCGACGCAAACGAATAACCGATCTCCGCATGGATCTGGCTTTGATTCACGCCCTCGAGATAATATTCAACGGGATCTTCGAGAGTTATTATATTCACTCCTTCTTCATTCAGCATCTTCAATATTGCATACAATGTGGTTGACTTGCCGCTACCGGTAGGCCCTGTAATGAGTATGATGCCGAACGGCTTGTTTATATTGTCATTGATGACTTTCAGATCCCTTCCCCATATGCCAAGATTTTCAAGACTGCTTATATCGCTCGATGTATCCAAGATACGCATTACGACTTTTTCTCCATTAACCGTGGGAAGAGTGGAAATACGGAGATCAACACTCTTTGCCGAACTGCCGCCCTCCGACAGATTGAATCTGAACCTTCCGTCTTGCGGTTTTCTCGTTTCGTCTATTTTGAGATCGGACAAGATCTTTATCCTGGAAACAACAGCAGCGCTTATCTTTTTCGGAAGTATCAGGCTATCATGCAGAATTCCATCAAGCCTGTATCTCACTCTGAGTTCCGATTGCGTAGGTTCGATGTGTATATCGCTCGCTCTTCCCTCAACCGCATGCGAAATGATTATGTCGACGATCTTGCTCACCGGCGCCTCTTCAACTATTCTGCTTACTTCTTTCTCCTGTTCTACTTCCGTTTCCTTCTCCTTGGCCCCTATCTTCTTGTCAACGCCTTCAAGCGCCGCCGCAAGCTCATCGCTCAGGGTTTTATATTGCTTCGCAGCCGTGTTGAAACCGCCGGCAGAAACAAGAAATGTCTTTGCTATGACTTCCCTGCGGGCCGAAATGAATTTGATCGCGTCAATGGTCTCGATATTCAACGGATCAACAACTGCAAATTTCACATCATTTCCCTTCTTTTCGAAGGGTATGATCTTATAGAACAATGCGGCCTTCTCAGGAACCTCCTGGAGCACTGTTTTCTCGATAGGGTAATCCTTAAGATTTATATATGGAATATTCAAAAATTCGGCCTTTAACTTAATAGCCGCTTCTTCTTCGATCTTTTTGCCTTCTATCAAAACATTAAAAAAATCCAAATTTGCGCCCTTCGCCCGCTTATATGCCTCAGCGAGATCTTTCTTGTCCATAAGCTTCTTCGTGTCCAGGAAATCATATGCTTTTCCTATGTCAATTTCGTTTGTCATGCTTGATTAGCTTCTTAGCTTTTTAGTTTTTTAGCTTCTTAGCCTTTCAGGAAACGTTAGCCGCTGACAGTATCTCGGATACTAATAAGCTGCGACCTAATAAGCTAACAAGCTATTTTTCAAATCCTCTCAGGGCAAGTCCCACTGCAATGGAAAATTGTGGCGCGATTTCAGCAAGCTTTGGCTTTAACTTTTCATCGAACGATATATTCTTCCACGGATCCCCTATTTCAACACCGACCTTAAGGTCATTTTTTAAAAACTCTACGATCCCGGGAAGGCTCGCAGACCCTCCGGTCAATATTATTTTGTCTATTTCTTTCTTGTAATCCCTCGTATATGTCTCATTGATTTTTTTGATATCAGACGAGATCACGCTGACGATCGGCATCATGATCTCCGATACCTTCTTATCCGCTCCGGAGAATTTCAAACCTATATCTCTCTTCAAGGCTTCCGCTCTTTTCGGATCTATATTAAAACCATGGCTCAATATATTAGTGATCTCCAGGCCGCCTATGTTCGACACGCTGTGGCTTGCAAGAACCACTCCATCCTCAACGATAGTAATGCTTGTCGTCTTGCTTCCTATATCGCATATCGTAAATACTCCCTTTTCCCCGTCAGCCAAAGACCTTGCAAGGGGAAATGATTCCGTTTCAAGCGATATCAGCTCAAGGTTCAACGATTGGGTGATGTTCGAATATTTTATTGTGATATCTTTCGGAATAGCTACAAGAAGCACCTTTACTCCTCTTTTGGCATTCTTATCGCCGGCAACACCGCCCCCGGAAGACACAAGGCTCCATCCGAAATTAACCTCTTCAAGGGGTATGGGAATATATTTTCTGGCTTCAAAATTTACGGCCTTATCTATTTCATCCTCTCCAATGCTTGGAAGGCTGATAACCGATGAAAAAGCTGAAGAGATCGGGATCGACATGGACACTTTTTTGGCATCGATTGCCATCGCAGCGATCACTTCCCTGAGATCCTTCACTATCCTATCGTGAGATAAATATGTATTATCGACAAGTTTCTTGTTTCCAACGCTTCCGCCAAGCGAAAGATAATCCTCGCTTTCAAGGTGTCCATAATTAACGAGGCTCTGCCTGGAACCATTTTTTGCAAGCTCAACAAGTCTTATTCCCGTTGTCCCGATATCTATTCCCAGATAATTCGGGGATCTCTTTTTTAGAAAATCAAACATCGATAAAAATTAAATATTATTTCTACTCTTCCTTGACCTGGATCTTCATTGAAGAATTTTTTTCTATTTTCGGAAGCCTGACGGTCAATATGCCGTTTTTCATCTTGGCTTCAACCTCGTCCGACCTGATGTCGCAAGGAAGTATTATGGAACGGGAGAAGTTTCCCCAAAAGCATTCCTGATAATAGTAATCATCCGGCTTCACTTCGTCGGGATTCTGCCTTGCGCCCTTGATCGTAACCATATCGGCCGTAACCGCGATATCAAGATCTTCCGGCCTGACTCCGCCGATTATCGATTTTATGACTATATGATCCTTTGTCTGAAATACATCAATTGTCAGTTGCCCCTCTTCTTCGCTGGAAGGGGCATCCTTATCCTTGAACCAGTTCTTTTTCGAAGCATCAACGGGCACATCTTTTTTGACCTCCTTCTGCTCTTCAGCCTTTATCTGATTTTCAAGCTCCTTATTCAAAACGTCCTCACCAAGACCCTCTTCCGCAACAACGGGATCCGATCCTGATTCATCTTTATTCAAAATTTCCTTATCTTCAGTTTCACCTTCCGTTCCCATTATCTTGTCCAAAAAAGACTTCTTTTGTTTGGTCATGCTTTTATTTTTATTTTATTAATTCAGTAATAACAATTCTAACAATATTATAACACTTTCTGGAATTACAACAAGGATTTGAGCTTTTCATCCATCTTCCGGAGCTTTTCCTCGCTCTCCCTCAGCTTTTCCCTCTCTTTTTCTACGATATTCGCCGGAGCATTATCAACAAACTTCTTGTTATCCAGTTTATTTTTTATCTGAGCGATATAATTATTTATATTTTCAATTTCCTTCTTTGTCTTTTCAGCTTCCTTCGCCACATCGATAGAATCTCCTATTTTTACATATACCGGAACACTGTAGTCAAAATGAATCCATCCTTCCGGCTTCACAGCACCGCTTTCCAGTTTCACACCCCTAAGACCGCCCAGGCCAATTATGATGTCTTCATTGGCTTCAATAATTTTAATATCTTCACTCGTCAAATCTTTTCTGGTCTCGGTATTTATTATAGCGTCTATCTTTTCTCTTAAAGCAATTCCATGTTCATTTTTAACCGATCTTATGCCCTTCACAATTCCCTGTATCATGTCAAAATTAATATTCGTCTTCGTAGGTTCCGCACGCACTTTACTTTCCGGCCACTTCTCGATCATCAACAGGCCTTTCTTTCCCATCTCCTGCCATATTTTTTCCGTAACAAAAGGCGTAAATGGATGACAAAGCTTCAGAAGATTCTCAAGCACATAGATTAATATCGCATCGTTTTTGCCCTGTATCTTGGAAACCTCCAGATACCAATCGGCAAATTTATCCCACATAAAGGATCTGATGCCGTTGTCACTGTCGATTGCGTAAGAAAATGAATAATGGCCAAGTGAATCATTGACTATATCTTTCAGATACTCCAAATGTTCCAATATCCACCTATCAGCCAATGTCTTGGCGTTTGATTCTATGTTTTGCGTACTAACATCTACATCTTCCACAGACATTAAGACATATCTTGAAATGTTCCAGAGTTTATTTACAAAGTTTCTATAACCTTCGATTTTCTCTTCATAAAGTCTGAGATCCCCTCCTGGGCTTGAACCAACGATCATGCTCAGTCTCAGCGCATCCGTACCGTATTTTTCGATCATCTCGATCGGATCGATGCCGTTCCCGAGGGACTTGCTCATCTTTCTTCCCTCCTTATCCCGGACCATTCCATGAAGATATACATTCTCAAAAGGCACTTCTCCCAGCGTGTATGTCGTCATGAGGATCATCCTGGCGACCCAGAAGAACAGAATGTCATATCCCGTTTCCATAACACTTGTCGGATGATAATTCTTCAGATCCGGACTTCCATTGACCCAATCTTCAAAAGTTTTATATTTGACATGATCCTGATCAAGCAAAGTCGAGAATGTCCAAATACCGGATGAGAACCATGTATCAAGTGTATCCGAATCCTGCGTCCAGCCTTCCCCCTTCGGCGCTTCCACCCCGACATAGATTTCCTTTTCATTTGAATTTATAGTTTCTTCCGCTTTTGACTTTTGACTTTTAACTTTTGACTTATTTCTATACCACACCGGAATCCTGTGCCCGAACCAAAGCTGGCGCGAAATACACCAGTCACGGAGATTTTCCATCCAGTGATAATACGTTTTTTCAAATCTTTCCGGGATTATTTTTATCTCGCCGTTTTTCACAACTTCGATCGCGACATCTTTCAATGACTTGTTTTTGAAATACTTGTTGCCTTTTATGGTTATTTTCTTATCCACATCCACAAACCATTGTTCTGACGGCAAGGGTTCGATCGGGGTATCGCAGCGGTAGCAAATGCTCAAACTCTGCTCGGCTTCTTCGGCTTTTTCGATCAGATTGTTCGCTTCAAGATATTTTACGAACTTCTCTCTCGCCTCCAAAACCGTTAAACCTTCATATTCCTTTCCGGCCTCTTTTTTCATCTTTCCGTCCTCTCCGATGATCTTTATGATCTCAAGATCATTTTTTTCCGCCATCTGCCAGTCAGTCATGCTATGTGCGGGCGTCACGCCCAATGCCCCTGTTCCAAAATCCATATCAACCTCATGGTCTGCGATGATCTTTATTTTGTGAACTCCATTTCCAAGATCGATCTTGTACGTCTTCCCGATATAGGATTTGTACCTCTCGTCTTTTGGATTGACCGCTACTGCCGTATCTCCTAATTTCGTCTCGGGGCGCGTCGTTGCGATCGTGATCGGAAACTCCTTCGAATATTTGAAATAATACAATTTTGCTTTCTGATCTTTATGCTCGACTTCATCATCGGCCAACGTAGATTCGCATCTCGGGCACCAATTCACGATCCGGTCCCCGCGGTATATAAGCCCGTCATTATGCATCCTCAGAAACACTTCTTTAACGGCGCGAGACAGCCCGTCATCAAGAGTATATCTCTCTCGCGACCAATCGCATGAAGACCCCATTTTCTTGGTTTGGTTTTTGATGGTATGCCTTGAATCTTCCACAAATTTGTCGACGCGCTCCAGAAATTTCTCCCTTCCGAGATCATACTTCGTTTTCCCTTCTTTTGCGATCAGCTTTTCAACTCTGGTCTGTGTCGCAATTGAAGCGTGATCGGCCCCGGGAAGCCACAGCGTGTTGTCCTGAAGCATCCTGTGATATCTTATCATCAGATCCTGATATGCGAGCATTGAGGCATGTCCCAAATGCAGAACGCCTGTCGCATTCGGCGGCGGCATGGAAATCACAAAGCTCTTTGCATTTTTCGGCAAATTTAAATTATCCGGATTGAAACAACCGGACTCTTCCCACTTCTGATAAATTTTATCTTCCACCTCCCTGGAATTATACGCTTTCGGTATTTCTGGCATAAAGTTAATTAATTCAAATAATAAAGCCTGGAGTCAATTCAAATCCAAACTTCAAATCGTCTGAATTTGAGCTTTGACATCATTAAGCTAATCCTTGAGACAGCGAACGGAAGAACCTATTGTTTTAACAAACGAGATACGACCGATCTTGGAACCGGAATTCAAAGATCTGAGCCATGAATGAGAGCTGCTTTCTTCTTTGGATGACCATAGATCAACGAGCGAATCTCGGAAGACAAATGAACCATCAACTCCGCGAGAACCGCTGAGAGCAACTTCAAAACCGCTATCACCGCCGGACTTAAACCTTGTCCCGGCCGAATCACAATCAAACTCACCGGCCCTGTTAGCATTGCAACTTTGAACCGGATCTTTCAGATTATTTTCCAAAATATACCACTCGGTGTCTTTTGGGACGTGCCAGCCATCGGGACAGATTCCTTGAGCGCCTTCCAAAATGGACCTGTTCATAGCCGTGTTCCACTCATATAACCCGCCATCGGTTTCGCAAATCTTCGGATCGTCATTATAACAATAGCGAGTGATTGCTTCGCCCGCCGGATTTTTTGTAACTTTAAGATTTTCCCTTAACCAGCACTGATCACCGATCTTTACCGTATTATAAATATTATTATCTATATCCCTGACGGTGGTCGCACCACAAACAAAAGACCCTGCTTCTGTAATAGAATTTGAAACAGTAATTCCGAATTCCTGCTGATACAACTTCGCATCTGCCGCCTCTATCTTCTCCTTAATCGCCGCCCATTCTTCAGCGAAATATTTCTTATCCGTCAATGGATCGTATCCGTTTTTTATTTCGACCAGGTCGCTATAGCTGTCTTGATCCGTATCAAACTTATTTTCATCCGTTCCGATGATCTTCTCGAGATAATCCGGTAGCCCATCCTGATCCGTGTCCAGCGCTTTATCGATCTTATTCTCTTCAACTTTTTCCTCTTCCACGACCGGCGCACTCTCATCCGGCAGCTTGAATTCTGTACCAGTATTCGTAAAATACACAAGATAGGAAGCGGCAATTCCCGCCACGATCAAGACAATTCCAATAAACACAGCTATTTTGCTTTTGTTCCCTCTTTCGGGTTCATTGATGATCTGGTCGGTTTCAGCCTCGCCGATCTTATTTGTTTCTAATGTGTCAGACATAATATTGATTAATCTTCAAAAGTATCGCGAATAGTCTCCTCGATCAGATCTTCCGGCACTCCCATTTCACCGACTATAGGCCTCAGCATCGACTTCCATTCTTCCTCGTTCGCAAAAACGTATCCGTTTTTCGCAAGATAGTCCTTCAGACCGTCATCGATACTGTTTCCACTCAGGAATTCCTTCACCAGTTGAGTCAATTTCTCATCGGTCATATTTTTATAATTTAGAGATTATTTCCGCTGGAATCAAATATAAACCCCGCTCCTGATTCCCACATCATTCTTGCTTCTCGCAACAAAAATCATCCGGCCCAGCGCCTCCATCTATGATTAAACTCCTGAATGAATTGTATCATATCGAAAGAAATAAAAAAAGTTGCACCCTCAAGCTGTATTCCACGCAAAACATCTATCCGCAGCATCCGCAATCCTTGTCTCCTGAATGACCTCCCTCTGTTTTCTTGTTTTGCTTTTTCGCTTCATACGCCTTTAGGCAATTTACACTGCAAAATTTTTCGCCATGTTTTGAAATAAACTTTTCATCGGCAACCATGCCGCATACCGGGTCTTTTTGTTGCTTTTTCTTGAACATATTGAACATACTTTTGACTTTTAATTATTATTGCACAATTGAATTATATGCTATTTTTCCCATCAATGCCAATTCTCTATGTTGACATTATAATTATTATGTGTTATGATGTAGAAATTAACAAGGAGGCTGAGACTACGACAATATTAGAAAAGGTGATCTATATATGCGGAGCAATACAATTACTGATGGTTATATCATTTATATTCATATATATTGATATAAACTCAGTCAGCTCGCATAAATGGGCACTGAATATATGCATTCAAAGCGGCATGTGCCACCCCTGACGAACAAATGTCAGGGTTATTTATTATCTCCATATATTAAAGTAAAACCTCGCAATTCATTCAAAATGCACTTTTTCTTTGAATTGCTTCAGTCTTTCTTCAAGTTTCGGATGAGTTGAAACATCCGCATCCCGTTCAATAAGCGCTATCGCTTCATCCCTGGCGATCTTTATTAGCTCCGTATCGGAGAGTGACGCCATAGCAAGATCCGGAAGCCCCGACTGCCGGACTCCCACCAATTCTCCCGGACCCCTCATCTCCAGGTCTTTCTCGGCAAGCTCGAATCCGTTGTTGCACTTCACCAGAGCCTTGAGCCTCTTGTGAGCAACCCCTGAAGTCGAATCAGTGAAGAGAAAACAGAATGACTGATGCTCCCCGCGCCCCACTCTGCCCCTGAACTGATGGAGCTGCGCTAGCCCGAATCTGTCCGATCCTTCGATCAGCATAACCGTTGCGTTCGGCACATCGATCCCGACTTCGACGACCGAAGTCGAGACCAGGATATCGGTCTTTCCCGACGTAAAATCCTTCATGGCCGATTCTTTTTCCTTCGGCTTCATTTTTCCGTGAAGCAATCCTATCGCAAGATCGGGATATATTTTTTTTCTGAGCTTTTCATATTCCTCCGTTGCAGATCTCACTTCAAGAACATCCGATTCTTCGATCAGCGGACATATGACAAAGACTTGTCTGCCTTTTTTCACCTGATCGCGAATGAACTGATATGCCAGATCCCTGTTTCCCGGCGCGACGAGCTTTGTTATTATCTCGCGCCTTCCCTTCGGCATTTCGTTCAGGATCGACAAATCCAGGTCGCCATAGACCGTCAGCGCCAGAGTCCTCGGAATGGGAGTCGCCGTCATCGAAAGAAGATGAGGAACGGTTTTCAGGCCATCATGAATGCCCAGGATCTCTTTTTGAAGAAGCGCTCGCTGGTCGATTCCGAACCGATGCTGTTCATCGACGATCGACAGCGCGAGATCCTTGAAGCTCACTTTTTCCTGGATCAGCGCATGCGTGCCTATCAGTAATTTTATTTTCCCGCTTTGAATTTCTTTTATCAGCGCACCGCTCGGAAGCTCTTTTTCTTTTCCGTCAAAAAGTTTGCTTTCACTCCCCGTCAGAAGCGCGAGACGAATGCCGTTTTTTCCGAATCTCCTGACCGCCTCAAGATAATGCTGGCGCGCGAGGATCTCAGTCGGCGCCATGAAAGCCACCTGATAGCCGGACCTTATGACAAAAAGCGCCGCGATAAGCGCCACAAGGGTTTTTCCCGATCCCACATCCCCCTCCAAAAGCCTGTTCATCGGCTTGTTCTTTCCAAGATCTTTGATGATACTCCAAGAAGAAGATCTTTGCGCATCCGTCAGTTTGAAAGGAAGGCTCAAGACGAAATTCTTAACCTCCTCCTCTCTTTCATTCGAAAATTCCATCCCTACGCCGCTATTCTGCTGCCACCTTTTTTTTTGCAAAGCGAGATATAGATGGATCATGAAAAGCTCGTCGAATGCCAGTCTCCTCTTGGCCGCTTTTGCCGTTTCCGGATCCGCCGGAAAATGGATCTCTCTGATTGCTTCTTTCAGGCTGAAGAGCTTCTGCCTGTCTATGATCTCTTTCGGAAGGAATTCCTGAATTTTCTCAACAAGCGGCATGATCGGCCTGATGTGCGCGCGGATCCATTTCGATGAAAGGCCTTCCGTCTCGTGATAGACCGGAACAAGACGCGCAGTGTGAAGAGACGGTCTGCCTCCCAGAAGCTCATAGGCGGGATTCGAAAGCTGGAGTTCCTCTTTCGCAAAAGTTATCTTTCCGCTCAGGCTTACATTCACTCCCTTTTTGAGACTGTCCGCAATGTATGGCTGATTGAACCAGACCACCTTGATCGCCCCCGAGTCGTCCTCCACGATCGCTTGGGTGAGAAACATCCTTCTCCTGCGGGTCCGGATGTTCTCTATGTCTATTATTTTTCCCGCGACACTGACCGTTTCCCCGATGCCGACATCGGAAATTTTCCTGACATCGGAAAAGTCATCATATCTGAAAGGATAGTAGAATAATAAGTCTTCAACTTTTTCGATCCCGACCTTGCGGAGCCTTCCGAGATAGATCGGACCGACCATGGGAAGTTTGCTGATCGGCGTTTTGAGGGTAAGCATATTAATAATAGAAGATAGTATTCAACATATGAATTCTACCAAACTTTCCCCCTGCTAACAACATTGAAAAAAAACAAGCATTCAGCTTGTTACTTTTTAATTTCATCGACATTCTTCGACTTTATGCCAAGCATCATATCGGTTTCAAAGGCCCTCGAATAGACCACCATTTTATGCAAAAGCTCGTCCACATTCGACCTGTCACCCGTATTCATGAAATGTTTTACCGCCATTATCGAGGCTCTTGTACACATATTCAACAGTGTTCTGATCTCCTCCTCGGCTTCTTTCTTCTCCTTTTCGCCCAAGGCGTCAAATACAGGTGTTTCAAACTCCAGGTCGCTGGCCAGCTGCCGAAGGTCCAAAAAAGGTTCATCTATCTTTTCCAATTCTTCGAATATTCTAAGTTTTATTTTCATATAAGCCTCCAGATCTTCTGGCATTGTGATATGAATTAAATGCTTTGTCAATACCAGGAAATTAAAATGGAACCATGCTTGGTTCCTTTTTCATTCGCGTACCAAGAGATATTTTGCTCTCTGATACCAATCCTCGACCGATCCCTCCATATACCATGGCTTCTTTTCGCTTGGAATAGGCGGCTCCAGAAGCTCCGGTTTATGGAAAGGAACGGCTCCCGGAGAAAGAAGCAGGCTCAGCGGATGACGGCCTGCCACATGGCGTATCTGAATGAGCTTCTTGCCCATGAACCAATGTCCGAGCCTTTTCAGGGCATTGCGTATCGCAATATCCTGTATATGCGTTCTTTTCGTCTCCTGTCTGGAATAATCGAAGTCCGAATTCACATTCGATTCCTCATCGTCATATACATTCCACGCCTCTTCTATGAGCATCACAAGTATCCCGCAATTTTCATGCAAGAACTTATAATATGCATCTTCATATACCTTGCACGCCTCCAGAAAACTCAGGAAATCGATTCCGACCTTATATGCTATTTTCCAATTTCCTTTTCCGTACTGCTTATCCCATTCGCTGAATTGATCGTCTCTTTTCGATCCGAAAGGTCCCGGCCTTTCGATAGGTTTCCATTTTTCCATGTCTTGCCTCCTGTTTCCAATAAGATGATTTTGATCTCTTATTGAACTTGACATTATACAGCATAATCCTGTTCAGTCAAATTTTAAAGCATAAAAAAAGACGCTTTTATGCGCCATTTGCCGCTCCGACGCCTTTCAGGAAGTCATTCCATCCTTTTGCGTCATCAACTTTTGTTTGGATGAACTTTCTTGTGTTCAGAGCTTTGAACTCCCTCTCGTTAAAAGTCTCGAGAGCGCTTCGCCAGCTTAACACTTCATAATACTTATTCCTCAATTCGGAATAATTATCTTTGTATGTTCCTTCTTTCAGAAACTGGTCTTCGTCTTCCCTCAGATCCCTGGTGAGAAAATCAATTCTTTCTTTGATCCTGATCTTCAATTTTTCTATTTTTTCCAGAACCTCTCCTGTGACTCTGTTCTCCTTTCTCAGCTGGATGAACCGGAAACAGCAATCCTGCAGATTCCTATATTTGTTTCCACTACCTTCTTCCCTCAGAAGAACGCTGATCTCCATCCGCGGTTTCAGAATGCCCCACGAATTCAGTTTTAAATTCCTTTCAAGCCTCTCGCTGAAGGTAAGTTCTTCAAACATTTAAACTCCTCCCGTTCGATCAATTTCGCCGCCAATATGAATAGCAACCCGTATTTATACCATATCGGATATTTTTGTCAATCGCAGAACAGCATTTTTGGGACATAAAAAAACAGCATTCAATGCGTTCTTAAAAAATATGTGAATCATCCTTGCTCGATTAGGACGATTCAGTTATTACGATTGTTGTTTTGGGTTTTTGCTGCGATAGTATAGATAGAACAACGTTGCTATTATTGCTGAGCCGATCACACCGACTACGTAGCTCCAAATTGTTACCTCTTTGAATACGACGTTATTCAACATATAAATAGCACCGACTGTGCCAAGTAATGCTGCGACAATCCAGAACATATAATATCGCACATACTTTGCGCTATCGATTTGAAGTTGCCTTATGGCATCTTCTAAAGCAGAAATCTTCTTGTCTTGGCCATTTACCTTCTCCTTAATCGGAGTAATTTCTTTTGCCAAGGCATCAACCTTTTCTTTCACGGGAGTTACGAACTCCTTGAGATCGTCGACATCCTTTTTGATATCGTTCATTTTCTCATCCATTGGTGGGCCCTCTTCGTGCCGTTCGCCTTCATCTTTCTTTTTGTCTTTATCGGGTTCTTCGGCCGGGCCTACTGGTTTTTTACTGTCCTGACATCGGACGGATGAGTGCTGCCGGGAACGATGTTCTCAACCTGGTTGATCTCATATTTCTTCCTTGAACCGATTACAGTTTTGCCCAGGACTGCAGCCTTTTTTCCTGTTCCTTTGCCGGCATTGATCTCTGCCTGTTCAAGTTCGTATTTCTTCTTTGCGGCTATCTGTGATTCCTCAAGTTCTGACATAATTATTTCCCTCCTGCGGCAGGACAATTCTCAAGCACTTCCGTGAACGACATTCTTACAGCTGCTGCTGAAACTACGACTGTGTTCTCGCATCCCGTGTCTTCCTTGGCTCTCTCTGAAAGCTGGTCGAAAGTCGGGTTTTCTGTACCTTTGAATGGCACCGCTGTCAAATTTACCTGTGGTTTTCCGCCTTTGACGTGCAAGGTCATCATTGCAACAATACCGTTGCTGTGTGTTCCTTCTATGATCGTGGGTTTCCCCTCAGTCAATAATCCCTCATCTTTCCTTGATTCATTTCCCATTTAAATCACCTTTTGGTTTTTTTCGATATTTGTCCTTTTGAAGAGTTAGTTTCGAGCATCACCCTTCGTTTTGAAAGAACATGTAAGGCTGTTTATCCTCACAATTTCCAATGTTAGTCTTCTTTATTTTCTTTGTCAAGAGTCATTTCACGCAGAAAACAAATAATGGCTCAAATTAGCCATCATTATTAAATAAATATTTTGTTTTTTTAGGATTAATTATATTTTAAAATCTGAGTTATCCACAGACGCGCATGGTTGTGCGAATAATAATATAGTCTTTTATGCTTTATATAAGCCATTTCCTTAACAAACCTCTCAATACCTGTTCAGATCTCTCATTTCTTTTTTTAAAAGAAGTTTGGTGCTTTTATCCAGCTTCCATAATTTTAAATGTTGAAACAACCCGCTCAACAATTCCGGGGCCCTTCTTATTATTTTCATCGCAATTTATAAATGCAGCATCGGTCGCGACTCCCAATGCTCCGCAATCGGGATACCTCACTATGAAATGCAATGTCGCTATCCTGTTCTTTTCGACATTGGTATAGCTTGAATCGACATAAGTGCCCTCCGCAGTCGCTTCTGTGGATTCGGACAGGCAATATGAGCGTCCCGCGATCTCAACCTTCCTGACAATGAAGCCCTTGAAATTTCTGGCATAGCATCCCTCCAGTGAACTTGATCCCGCCATGGTTGAAACGGTTATTTCCGGCTCTTGGTAGAAAAAGTTTTCCGGATATTTTATTTCATATCCCTTTGCCGGATCGCTCACAAGCTTCCAATCTTTCGTCTCGCCCGTATCAACATATTCCCCAAGCACGATCGGACCCAGAAGATAGCTGTCTTCTGTTTTCGAAAGTTCATATCTATTTTCGACATATCCCACGACTCCGTATTTTACATCCTTCTGGAATTCTCTCACCACAAAACCAAACTGTTCATTTCCGAGCTTTTCCGCTTTCAATATTTCAAAACTGTCCAATCCGACATTCCTGTCATCATAGTAGCCGGAAAGGCTCTCATTTTTAATCAATGCATCGCTCGTGAAATATGAAGCGAGCTCTTTCACACTTTTTGTCCTGAGCTCCTCAAGATAACCTTTCAGGACGGATTCCGCCTTCTCCTTTTCTTCATTTTTCAGCTCTATTCCCGTAATAACGACGGGCGCCCGGGCTTTATATGGCTTCGTAGTCAGGAAATATCCGGCGAGTCCCAAAATCAGTCCTATCCCGACCATGACCGCGACATACAGGACCATCTTCGGGGTGATCTGGAATGTTTGTTTTTTCATATTATTGTTTGAATTATCGGTTATCAAAAATTATCAGGATCGATCTTCAGCGGCGTCATCAGTCATTCACGCCTTTTGTCCTCGAGGTATAATTATTCGAAGAATTCCAGAGTATCCATCCCACCCCGCCGGACTCGTTGCTCGCCTTGATCTGCGCCTTCACACTTTCAACGCCATAAACGCCTCCCATATCGAAAGCCTGAAGCCACGGACGAAGTTTTGCCTGCCTTTTCGGTTTTGCATTCTCGTTTGAAGCGGCATTCAGAACATCAAGCCTTGCTTTTCCTTTTTCAATGGAATATTTTACGACTTCATAGGGATATGATGCCGGATTCTGAAAGCCGATGAATCCGTTCGCGTAATGGGAGGGATAGACCATCGGACATACGAAATCAAAATTTTCATAGGCATCCTCGATCACCTGCCCTATGCCAAGATCATCCTTATTGATCGTTGCAAGACCAAAAAGGTCCGCCGATATTTTAACATCCTGAAGATTTGAATTGAGATATGAAAAAAATTCCCTGATGACCTCATGCTTTTCGGATTTTTTCGGATCATAAAACGGATAGCTCATATTTCCCAGCGATCCGTCGGACGGAAATCTGACGTAATCGAAATTTATTTCGTCAAAACCCCTGTCCGAAGCGTCCCGCGCGATCTTCACAATATAGCTCCAACCATCCGTTGAAGCCGGATCGATCCACGAGAGCCCCTTATTATCCTTCCAGGCTTTGCCCGTCGCTTTGTTCTTGATGGCAAGGTCCGGCCTCGCTTTTGCCAGCACCGGATCCTGGAAAACCGTGATCCTGGCGATCGCATATATATTATTTTCGTGCAATTTTTTGAGAAGCGCGTCCGCGTCCGGGATCATTATCTGCTCAGCTTTATATTTCGTAATTTCCTCTATTTCCGTTTTATAGGAAACATAGCCTGAATAGTCCTTGATATCGATCACGACTGCGTTCAACTTTTCCTTGCCGATAAGATCGATTATTCCATCCATCTTCTTGGCATTCCCCGCGCTCCATCCCGTAAGATACAGCGCTTTCACTTCTGAGGGCGGATCTTTCAGTTTGTTTTGGATAGGCTCTTCCACGTCCGCGATATCCGCTGGCATCAATTGGTCTGTGACTTGGATCGCATCATTTTCATCCGGCGCAGCTTTATTCGTATTTGCGAAAAATATATAATAGCATATTCCGACCGCAAAAAACGCGCATAATAAAATTGTGGCATATTTTCCGCTTCGCGAGACTTTTCCTCCCTCTCTTTTATTCATATCTTTTCTGGCTATTATAAGTTGATATTTTGATTATCATATCCTCCAAAAACGAAACAGCTCATTTATTTTTTTCTGCGTTTATCATCTCGCATCTGTTATTGACACATTTGGGAACCCCAAAACAGCTTGGGTCGTCCGACATGACCGCCGGGCACATTACAGGCTCCGAAGTTTTGCATTTGCCATTCCAGTCAAAAATATATCTGTTGTTTATTGCCGTAGCTTTTCCGCCGGCATTGCATCCGCAGCAATCCGCTCTCACCGCAACGCAATCCGAATCGGCACTGCATGAATAATAATCTGTTTTCCTTTCACAGACATTCCGGCATTCTTCCAGCGAATTAAAAGGGATCTCGAATGAGCAACCGCTGGCAAATCCCGGAAAACATCTGCTGACAGCAGGATCATATTCAAAACCCGAAGCTGCCGCCTCGCAAGGCCCGATCCCGCGGACTTTTTTGCCGCATCTCGGATCCGCAGCTGATATTTCATTGATCGTGAATTCATTGGAATATACAAAATTATCGGTCGGCTGCCCGGATATGTTATTCGGATCCTCCTCGGCGCTCTTTGTTCTTTCGACCATGGCGCTAGAGACTCTGTATTTTCCGCCTCTTGCGTCTTGAAAATCCATACGCGCACCCCACGGTTTCTCCTCCGGGCACCATTTTTCTTTCTGGTCCCAAGAATAGACCGAAGATCCTCCTGCGGCCAGGGGCAGATACGACAAACCGCCGGCCACTCCGCACCCGCTCCAGACCATTCTGATGGTTCTCCATTGACCACTGCTAAGATCCGTATCGTCCGGTTCATAAATTTCAATGGACGGAAAAGTTAAGAAAATTTCGCCTTCCGTATTATTAAAGACGTTGATCTTCACTTCTTCTCCTTGTTCATATTTTTCTTTATCCGTAGATATAGCCGGTTTGCCTTCACCCTGCTCAGGACCGGACCTGCTTCTCATCAAATAGCTCATCGAACCGACCAGTACACTGAAACTCACAATAAGACAGAATATCAACGCAAGCCTTGGAGCATAGACCGACACAGATTCTTTTTGTGACATATTATTTTATTAACAATTTATATTCGATAAATTAATTTATTGCATAACGCATTTATTTTTGACGCATTTCGGCTGTTGAAAACAGCTTGGATCATCAGACATGACCGCCGGACACATCATTTCACCTTGCTGCATTTTTTCCTGCCGATCGATCAGATATTTTTTATTTATAGCCTCAAGGCTCCCGCCCGCAGTGCATCCGCAATAGTCTTTATTGACCGCAACGCATTCCATATCCGTTTCGCATGAATAAGGATCGGCCTGGGTTTCGCAAGCCGCCCTGCATTCTTCTATATTCTCAAACGGAGTTTCAAAACTGCATCCGCTGACTCCCCGTTTCACACACTCTCCGGCGCTTTCATCAAACTCTACTCCAAGCCAATATGCTTTGCACTTTCCGGATCCGCTTACAGCCTTGCCGCATCTCGGATCAGCAGCCGATGTTTCTTTTATAGTAAATTCATTTGAATAAAGATCTTTTCCCCCATTTCCATCCGGCGACTTGCCGTATTTCATGACGATCCTATATGTTCCTGCGTCCGCATCATAGGTCTGGCGCGGGTAATCCCAAAGCTTCTGGTCCCACTGTAAATTCACGGGAAATTCAGAGCGCAATGCAGTATAAAAAGCCGCTTGCTCCTCGATGGAACCGACGCAGATCGCGGGATAGCCGCTCACTTCTCTCCACTCTCCGGAATAAAGCATGAATATTCTATACGGCCTGGTATTACAATTCGAAACTCCTTCCATGAACCATATCGGATCACTCGAAATGTTTTCCATTATTATGCTGATCGCTTCCCCTTTTTCATATTCCGTTTTACCGGTCTCCAGGGATACATCCGCATTGCCGGATATTATGTAATTGAAAATTTTTGTATCGATCGGCCCGCTTTCCCGTGGCCTGCCATACCCCATAGTTATTGCCGCTTCTCCCGCCTGAATAGGAGTGAATGTGAAAACCTCCTTGCCGGCGGCGCCCAGCTTGGGACTGTTCCGGTCGCTGATAAAGTCTTTGCTCCGAAGAATGAAATAATGTTCGTCAAATTCCGCCTCCCAGGAATATCCGGTCGTCACATTTGAATCGAGCGTTATAAGAATATCTTCACCGACCGTGGCCTGCACGGCCTCAACGGGTTCCTCGCACGCCTCCTGGCACTCTTTCAGGGAACCGAAGGGAAGCCGGTCTATGCACCCCGCTCCGTTCACAACAACGCATTTGTTCTGATCCAAATCAAATTCATATCCCACTTTCGAGCAGGTCATTTCAACCTTGGCTTTCTCGGCGCATAAATTTTCAACAGGCGCAGGATCAGGCTCGATGACCGGATCAAATACTATAGGTTCGCTGTGGATCAATATATATCCGATCGCTCCGATCAACATCCCATACAAAACGATCGTCGTCATCGCAATTATCGCCTTTGGCAAGTCATAACCTTTTTTTGTTTTTTGTATATTTTTTTTCATTGCTTTTATTTTTTTAAATTAATTACTCTCGGAATATATTCAAAAATATCGCTCGCAAGCAATGATTCTCCGTACTGCTTTGATGCCATCTCTCCCGCTTTGCCGTTAATATATGCCGCATGTACGGCTGCCTCAAAAGGGCTTAGTCCCCGCGCAAGAAGGGCTCCGCATATTCCGGATAGCGTATCTCCAAATCCGCCTTTCGCCATCAGCGGCGTCCCTGTGCGATTAAGAGAAACCTCGTCTCCATCTGAAATGACATCAACGCTCCCCTTCAGAAGGATCGTAACACCTAGCTTTTTCGCCCATTTTTCAACCTTCTCCCGCCTGTCTTTTGTTTCGAGCTGTACGGTTTCGCCTGTCAATGCCTTGAATTCATTGGCATGAGGGGTTATGATCACACTCTTTCCGCCGACGAGATCAAGATTACCGCTCAAGGCCCTGATCCCTTCGGCATCGATCACTATCGGCAAACTCGCTTTTTTTATTATTTCCCTGATGGCCCGATGCGTATCGTCGCTCCTTTTCAGACCGCATCCGATTATCATTGCGTCATGATCTTTCGCCAGCTCCAAAATTTCCGAAACATGATAAAGATTAAGATCGAATTCCAGCGGATGCGTTATAAGGTCGGGCAGGAATACTGCCGCGATGTCCATCGCGCGTTTGTGCCCGATCACAGCGACGAGGTCCGCCCCGCTCCGGAGGGCCGAGACTGCATTGAAAACCGGAGACCCCGAATAGATCCTGCTTCCCGAAACGACGAGAACTTTTCCATAATCTCCCTTACGGGACCATTTTTCCCGTTTCATATAAACCCTCCTAAGATCCATATTTTTTATTTATTTGTACTAGATAAAGCGATCTTTATTCCAAGCAGGATCAGCACCGTTCCGAATACCTTTTCTATTCCGCTTCGCATCGATGAAAATCTCTCTTTGATCTCTTTTTTGGACAGCATTATCGCGACAAACGAGAACCATACGAAAGTCATTATGACCATCTCTCCCGCATAAACCATCTCCACCAGAAAAGGGGTTCCCGGATCGATGAACTGCGTGAACAGGCTCAGAAAAAACAATGTTACTTTCGGATTGAGTATGTTCGTAAGAAATCCCATCTTAACCGCGGAAACATTGTCCATCTCCTTACCGGCTTTTTCGCCGCATCCGGCGGTCAGACCTGAACCAGGCCGGAAAGATCTCACGCCTATATAAATGAGATAAAGCGCTCCGACTATTTTTATCGTTGAAAAGAGTACTATCGATCTTGATATGATAAGTCCTATTCCGAGAAGCGAATATGATATGTGGACAACGATGCCGAGCGCAAGACCCAAAGCCGAAAATATCCCTGTTTTCTTCGAATACACGAAACTGTTCCTGGCGATCAACGCAAAATCCGGCCCGGGACTGACAAGCGCCAGAAAATGGACCGATGAAATGGCAATGAATTGTATAAGATAATCCATAGGTCTGTTTATTGCTTATATGCAAATTCTAACAAATATCGGGCCATAGGGCAACCGAATACTCCACAAATAAATAAAACTCTCTTAATGAGAGTTATTTTTTGCCGCGCCGATTGAAAATTTGTTTATATGCAGAGATGATCATAGGATGGATTTTTTCTTCCTGAAGCCGCTCAAGATCGAATCCTTGCAGTCCGGAATCTTCGTATTCCTCTCTATTCAGATTCTCAGAAACAGCTTTTATTTCCTCTTCGCTTAATTTGACCGTAAAAGTGTAAATGAGATTGTCCGAACCTACATTCTGAGGCTCCTGCTCCCTGTCTTTCCATAGATATCGGTTGATGCAAAGCATATTAAATCTTTTCTTTGCGATTTTCAGAGCTGTTTCTCTTTTGAAACAGCGCACGATCGATTCCTCCGGCAATTCCCCGTTAAAAGACCTTCCTCCGATCACCCACCAATCCTTCATCGGCCTTATCCTTCTCTTGGCAAGATATATGGCCTTTTCTTCCCCGCTTAATATTATCGCATCCGTACCTACGATAACGAATGATCTCATTGCTTCATTATACACTTCTTTTTCCAGAAACTTCCTTTCTATTTCGGTCCTTCCTTTCTCCCTGTACAAGTTTGAAACTGCTATCTTGGATTTTTTCATTCTGTCGCCTCCTTTAATTACGACTCTGAATACTAACACGCAAAAAGACGGCGGTCAATGCGGCGGACAATTTCGGAATACATATTCGGAATAACAAAAAATTCCGGAACTTATCCGGAACCTTCCGACTTCAGTGCGCTATTCAGTGGAAAAAATTCAGATCCAGCACTGCCACCCCGAATGCAACGAAAAAAACCATAGCGGTCTGCAAAAAAGTTTTAAGACATTCGTTCATTTGATTGAGAGATAATTGATTAAAAGTTATTTGATTCGATATTTTCTTCAGCAAGCGTCATAGAAAGATCAAAAAGACAAAGATATGGCCGTTATATCATCATACTGTTTATATCGTGGATACTTCCAGCACTTGGGATCTTCCCGCTGCAAATTTCTGACATAATTCTTTATATTCTCAAGGCCCCCTTCCAGAAAAAGATCAACGAATAATTTCCAATCGTCATTTCCCGCAGGGTCTTCTTTCGGGATCATCAGGCCGTCCGTAAAAAGCAGTATATGCCTGACATTTTGCAGATCTTCCTCGCCGGTCCTCAGAAAACCCATTGCTTTCTCATCTCCGTTCAATGCGCCGTATATCTCATTCGCCTTGGCACGCAGTTCTATCAGAGGCCCGGAACCTATGATCTCCCGTATATTTTCTTTCTTCTTCCGGGCTAATTCTCTCCATATCCCAAGAACCTCTGCATCATGATCAAAATCCGTAACAAGCAGTCTGTATGAATTGTCTTTGTAAATTACGAGAATAAGAGAATCTGAAAGCTGGATCCAATCGAAAGAATTATTCTTTATTCTGACCGCGGCCAGAATTGTGCCCCATAAACTGTTTTTGTTCTTTAAATCAATATCAAGATCGGTCATTTTCTCCCGAATTTTGCGGTTCGCTTCTGCTGCCAGTTCTTTGAACTTTCCTTCTTGGCGGGAAAAAATGTCTCTGGCGATGGTAGCGGCGATCAAACCGCCCGTTGTGCCTTGTTTGTCCGCGAACTTATCCAGACTGTTAAAACCGTCGAATACCGCAAAGACATCGTCCTTGATGAGATATGAGTCTTCCTTGCTTGATCCTGTATCGAAAATATGGTCAACTTTCATTTATTTATTCTTATGAAGATATTTCTTCTGTCAAAAGTGAAAAACTTTCCCGTTCGATTTATATGTATTCCAAATTTTTGATCTTTGATTTTTTAATTTTGATCTTAGCAAAGCGCTGTGCCCTCGGTAGGAGATCTCACGTCGTCATTACATTCCTCTTTGAAACCTTGCGGTTCCAATACCTCCACCACGGTGAAACTCCCGTTTCCCCGACCCCCTTCCCGTTCGATTCTATATATCTAAGTATTCCTTAATTTTTCATTTTGATCTTTGCATTTTGCATTTTCCTGTGCCCTCGGTAGGAATCGAACCTACATTACAAGCTCCGCAAGCTCGCGTTCTATCCATTGAACTACGGGGGCATATGGCAACGTATAGTCGGCGAAGCTGGCTATGAATCTTTTTCAATATTCTTTTCCATTTTGTCCAGATATGAAAGAAGCTCCTCATCCGTCATCTCGTCCCCGTCGGCAAAACCTTTCTTTTCCCTGCTGATAAGCATCGCCTCCTGCTTCTCTTCGGGAAGAAAATACTCGAGTACGGCGCGGATATAATTCGGATCCTGAGACTCCAAATAGATCTCTTTCACCGGCAGGAACGCATTTCTGAGTTTGAACTTCAATGTCTTCGCTTCTTCGTCTATTTCAAAGGACTCGATCAAACTATACTTGTACAGCTTATCACCCATCTTTATTCCGTCAAGATCGATAAGACAGTCCATCGCCACCGGCTTTCGGACAAGATGCATCAAACAGACGCAAAAGGCAAGAAGAAATGTGATGGATACAATATAGCTCCCCTGCAGCAGCGACCAGATCATCATGAACGGAGACGCTATGGCGCACAGCCTGTATATCAGAACCTCGCCATTTGTCAGAATAAAACTCGGCGCTGTCCATCTTGCAAGATGACTCTCGGCGCCATCCTCCGTTCTTTCGGGCGCATCGGTCTTGCGGACATGGTCCTTTTCAATTTCACCTTGTCCGGCATGCGCGCTCGGACTTGCCTGAACCTCGGCATTTTTTTTGTTCTCTCCGGCTTTCGCCCCTTGGATCTTTTTCGCATGCTTATTCTTCCTACCGACCTGGGACGCAACGCCGGTTTTCCGCACAATTTTCACTCTGTTCTTTGTCTTAATTTTATTTTTGCTTTTGATCGCCATATTTTTAATTTTATTTTATTCGCAATCACAAAACTTCATCTCTTAAATAAATTTTATCATTTAAAGGACTCCAAGTAAAGCTTTCCCGGCAACAAACCCGCAAGCTGCTCACAAAACAGCCGGATCTCAGCAAAAAAAAGCACACCCCTCTTTGGAGATGTGTCAGCTTTATCCTTAATATTATTTCCCTTGCATTTTTTTTGTTACGTGTTCAAGCACCGCCTGTTCCCGGACATCTGCGGGTTCGATTTCCTTCATCCTGCGAAATGCTTCTTCCTGCCTTTCCTTGCCCAGGCCATAGATCGAAAAATATTTTGTAATGGTATCTGGAAATCCGTTTATCCTATCAAGCGCCACATCAAATATCTCGGGATATTCATTTACGAATAGCGCAATGTTGTAGAATTCCACAACGCTCCCTGCGATCTCAAGTCCGCGTCTTGCAATGATCCTATTGGCTCTGCCGCTTTTGGACGCTCTTTTTGCCTTGTTAAATTCATCAAAGGTGCATATGACAGCCGCCAGATTCTTGGCCGCATGAAGTTCCATCCAGCTTCCGGATGGAGCGACAACCAGAACTTCTGTCCATTGTGCAACTTTTTTGTCTGCCGAATCTTCAAGGTTCGCATCTATCCACGCTCCGATCTCACAAAGCAACTGAATTGTGTGTGTAATATCGGATGACGTAATATATTTGCATAACGTTATAAGTTCTGTTATATCACTCCTGGAATCAAACATCTGTTCGGTGGCTACGATCATCTCCAGGCCATACTCGTGCTTTTTCGCACACCCGTATATTGAATTCCATATACCGAAATCCACCACGTTCATAGCTGCCGACATCAGGATCGGAAAATTTTTCTCGACCAGTTCGTCGTCTGTTTCCATCTTCAATATTGCGTCAGCCAATATTTCCGCCTTCTTGTTTCCCGGCTCTGCAGATCCTAATTCGTCATTCAGCATTTCATTAAAACGAGCCAGCGCAATCTTTCCTTCATTGAAATTGCTCCTTCGGACGAGATAATAAACCTCAAGAGCCTCAGTCGCATTCCGGGCCTGCTTTAACGCCACTTCAAATGATTCTTTATACAACAAATCAATCTCATCATCTATTGCTGCACTCATCAGAGTCATCGCTTCCCTGAATGTTCTGACTTCCTTCGACATCTCAAGGAGTATGTCCGCTTGTTGCTTTTTTGGCTTGTCCTTGATCGCCCTCAGGATCTCAAGCATGTATTCTACGCTTATGTCTATTTTCTGTGCGTCTGATCTTTCAAATAACATATTCCGCTTCCTCCGTATCTATATTTCTTTATTGTCGGTTAAGCCGAAAAGCGATATTCATCGCCAAGCTCCGCCTTCAAAAAAAGAACCTAAGAGTTTACATGAAAAAGCAGCTTTTGTCAAGCTGCCGCAATTGCTCAATAACCTGGAGATATTATCCCGCATAATGGATGATCCTGATGACTTCTCCTTATGCGATCAACGGATCCTAGAATTTCATCCTCTTCAATATACCCTTTGCTTCTTCCCCCTCGATCAGGCTCGCCTGGGAATAATCGTATATTTTCACAGCCTCGAATCTGACACTCTTTATTTCTTTTCCGTCGAATGTTATCTCAGCAATTGCTCCGAGCCTCGTTTCATTCGACCACATCTGATCAAAAACGAAATTTCCAAGGCTATAGATTATATATTTTCCGTTATACTTCTCAACCTCTTGCACCACGTGCGGATGATGGCCGATGACAAGGTCCGCCCCGGCATCGATCGCGCTGTGCGCAAAGTCCTGCTGGAATGCGCCTGACTTGGTCTTGTATTCCGTTCCCGCATGCATTGAAACGATGACGGCATCCGCTTCCTCTTTTGCTTTTTTCACGGCGCTCTGCATCTTTTCTTTGTCCATATTTGAAACTCCATATTCTTCTCCTTTGGGATCTTTCCGGATATCGGTATTATAGGTGAAAGCAAGAAACGAGAACTTAACGCCCTTGGCCATCACGACTGCGCCTTGATCGATATTATCTTCTCCTATCCCCGCGCCCGCGTGCCTTATTCCTGCCTTATCCAATTCCTTCAGTGTTTCCTCAAGTCCCCTTTTCCCGAAATTCATGATATGGTTATTCGCAAGGCTGAGAACATCGAACCCCGCATATTTGAGCCCGACAACGGATCTCGGGTCCGCCCTGAATACCATTTCAGAAGGATTAACAGCCCTGCCCGAAATTATCGGCGTTTCCAGATTTCCAAAAGTGATGTCCGCGCCGGAAGTCAATTCCGCAGTCTTTATGAACGGATACTTGAAGTTCTTTTTTTCTATCATTGTCTTTTCAACAGATCTCGAAAGCATGACGTCTCCCACTGCAACCATTCTGATCTCGTCCTCATTCTCCTTGAGGCCCAATGCTTCCAGGCTGCGGTTTATATCATGTTGAGAATTTGCAGCCAAAAAATACGCCAGAAAAAACAATCCGACCAGATCTATTTTAAATTTTATGCTAGTTCTCATAAATCACGTTAATCTTAGTGAATCACCCTGTGAGTCCTGC
Organism: Candidatus Paceibacterota bacterium; assembly: GCA_041661265.1. NCBI lineage: Bacteria > Bacillati > Minisyncoccota > Minisyncoccota bacterium. The sequence continues at coordinate 249,579 of JBAZUT010000002.1, forward strand.
TGGACATCACAGGGCGTCTGGTGGTAATTTACAGCTCAAAGAGCCTTAACTGTTTTATGTCATCTTTTCTTCCTTGCTTTTCTATATATCTCTCTATTACTTTT